>DASRIR010000298.1:0-14778 GCA_035649875.1 Burkholderiales bacterium
GAGCTTGATCTCGTCGGTGATGTGCGGGATCACCTGCACCGTGCCGCCGAGGTAGTCGCCGTGGCGCTCCTTCTTGATCACCGACTCGTAGATCTGGCCGGTGGTGAAGTTGTTCCAGCGGCGCATCTTCGAGCTCTGGAAACGCTCGTAGTGGCCCAGGTCCAGGTCGGTTTCCGCTCCGTCCTCGGTCACGAACACCTCGCCGTGCTGGAACGGCGACATCGTCCCGGGATCGACGTTGATGTACGGGTCGAGCTTGATGTTGGTGACGCGGATGCCGCGCGATTCGAGGATCGCAGCGAGGGAGGCGGCAGCGATGCCCTTCCCCAACGAGGAAACTACACCGCCTGTTACGAAGACATACTTGGTCATCTACCTAGCGCGGGTAATACCTTTAGAGGGAAGTGCCGAGCCGTAGTGTACGGCTAGTGTACGGGCCGGCTGGGTAGGTCCATGGCGGCGAACCATGGACCGTCATGATACCCGGGATTGCGCACGCTCGCCCAACGTCGTGCGATCCCGACTAGATGCCACTATCCTCCGGACGAAGGATGTCCGCCTAAATGATCGTTTTTGCTCCGGCAGAACCGGCATTCGCTATACGTGTATTAGTCATCCTAGCCGCCGTCTTCGCTATTGGCATTGGCGCAGGCTACCTGCTGGGGCGCAAACCTAGAGTCCGCAAGCCTCCGCCCGCCGCCACGGAGTATTTAGGGGTGCCGGCATCGGAGCGATACAAGCAAGCGTTCGACACGTGGCGATTTGCGTCAAGCCTCCGCCTACAGCTCTTAACCACTTGGTTGGCCGTATACGTCGGACTGGCGGTTGTATTCGCCTGGCTCTGGAACGCCCCAGACTTCAAGATCTTTGCCTTTTACGTCCCGATAATTGCCATCATCGCTACGGTGCTCTTCTGGTTCGTGGATGATCGCAACGGAGACGCGATCCATGCCTCGAAACGGGCAATCCAAGCGATGGAAGCTTCTGATCGGCTGCCGACCGATCAACGCATCATCGAGCAATCGGAAGATCAGGGCTTCACTCACGCTAACGCTACTCTTATCTTCGCACTCCTGATGGGCTTACTTTTCACCGGAGCTGCAATTCACGTCTTCTTTAGGCTCCTACCATGAAGGCGGAAATTCGCCTCTGGCAATGGCGATACACCGACGAATTCGGTAAGCGGCGCATCTTCCCGTGCCGGCTCAGCGAGGAGAACGGCAAGCAGCTGAAAGACGCCGAGCGGATCGAAGGCTCGCTCGAGGTACGCCGCGGAGGCGATCAGCACACCAACAGCTTTCAGCGCTTTCCGCGCTAGCGCTTTCTGACACGATTTTGCGCATCCGGAGGGCCCATCCATCGATTGGTCGATGGAGAGGTGGTGATGCCACGGGTAAGCTGCCCTCCATGACCACGAAGAAGCAAGACATCGTGCAGCGTGCCGTCGAGCTAGTGGGACATGTCGAGCTTGCGGAGCAGCTCAACGTTCCTTCTTGGGTGGTCGAAGCGTGGGCGTGCGGTGGTATCGACATGCCGGACAGCAAGTTGATGGACCTCGCGTCCTTTCTCTTGGACACCAGCCTCCCCAGGGTAGCGATAGCGATCTAGGGCGTTTCTTCGATCGAGTCGCTGAAGCGGTAGCAAATCACCTCACCGTCACTTGGCTGGCGCTCGTACCTTGCTACCGGGACGGACCCGAAGGCCAGGAACGGCGCTGGCGCACGGCCTGCTAGGGTCGCGTGGCGATGCTGTGCCTCGAGCCGAAAGCTGCTATCCGACTGATCGCGGGGCCAGCCGATGGCTTGCTGTTCACCGCGCCCCAACATTCCATCGAGTGTGCCTACTTTGGCGCGCGGTACTCATTCCCCATACCCCTGACACACCTTGACGGAGCGACGGGCTAACTGGCAGCTATGATTTTGCCCAGATGCGAGAGAACGATTACTGGAAAAGCTTGGGAGAAGCGGCCCTGATACCGGCTGTGATGACCGTGCTGCTCCTGCTAATGGTCATGTTTGACAGTTACCACGGCTAGAAACGGGCGTTCGGGGGAGTAAACTGGTATCCCTAAGGGGGTGCCGTGACGGCATCAAGGGATGCGGCTCTGGTCTTGGCCAAGGCCGCAGAGAAGTTAGGGAGTGTTGCGGTTTTTGCTGCGCTCTTAGGCGTCAGCGAGCGCGTTCTGCAGGCTTATATCGACGGTATCGATCCAGTCCCTGATAGCCTGTACCTCAAGGCCGTGGACGTAATACTCGATGGGGCCGAGGGGATGAAGCCGCCCGCCAACTAGGCAGGCCCGCGAGCGCTTCGGAGATGACGCGGTGAAGGTCGAGCACTCGCTCGAGGTTCGGCAACTTGGCGGCGGCCACACCAGCGACAGCGCTCGCCACCGAAGCGATGACGGATAGCGAGAACCTCAAACCCTGCCCGGCATGCGGCAAGCAGGCGGGCAAGTTCATCGAAAACAAAGGGGCGCGTTTCCCGTTCCGTGTTCAGTGCGGCGCGTGCGGGTGGATGACGGATCAAACGAAGCTCGCGCCGGTCGCCCTGAAGCTCTGGAACGAAGCCAAGCGCCCGAGCAAGGCTAGGGCGCGCACGAAGTAGGAGCACGCCTTTGGCAATCCGCCCCGATGACCACCGACCACTGCTCGACAGGATCCTGAGCGATTACGGCCTCGCGCCGAGTGCCCTAGCAATCGTGCCGGATGTTCAAGAGTGGAGCCGTGGCCACCGTGAAGAAGAGCCGGAGCCGTTCCGCCAGGCCAAGTGGATTCGCTTCGCCGATGGCACCTTCCATATCGCAATGGCCGACGTGCTGACCGACGATATGATCAACGGCGGGAAGGGCGCGATGGATTTTCGCGGGATGGCCTCCAGCGTAGAGACGCTCGATACCGACATGAAGTACTTGGTGCATCTGCTACCGCACGAAATCGCTGGCCACGTTCTAAGGACCGGCGAGCAGATCCCGCGCAGTCAATGGGCGTTCAAGCAGCTTTCAAAGTACGTCCCGAATGCGGAGCCGTGAGCGTTACCGCAGTGGCGCCCACGCGGCTCGCCACAATCGCGCACGCTGCACGCGCCGGCGCGAAGCCTCCCTGTGGCGGTTTGGCAGCCCGACAATCGCCACTGCGGACCTCACGCGCTACACTGCCGTCATGGGTCTCGGATGCCGTACCCTTCTCGGGACACTTCTCGCCACAGCGACCCTACACGCTGCGGCCGGCCACCTTGCCATCGGGGTCGGCGTTGGCGCGTACTACGGCGTGCCACTGACGCGCGGCATGTATGACCCGTGGTTCAGTTACGACCCCGTTCAATTGCGCCTCGAACTCGAACGCCAGCGCCGCATGCAAGAACTGCGCGAGCGGGCCACGCCGCCCGAGCCGCGCATCTACGGGCCCGGTGACGGAACGTGGGGCCTGCAGCGCTACATCCCGCCGGCTAACGAAGCCAACATCCAGCCCGCATACCGCGGCGCGAGCCAGTTGCGGCCCGAGTACGAACAGTCCGCGCAGCCGAGCGGTGAGCCAGCCGCGGAATCGCTCAAGTGAGCCGAAGTTCGAAAAGTCCGCGCGCGGTTACGTCCCCCGAGGTGGCAAGCGGAGCACGTAGCCGCGCTGGCGCTTGCGCGCCATGGGGATCACGCCGCGTGCGTCGGGAACGGGATGATGTTATCGGCGGCGCCATCCTGAACGCGCTGCACTAATCCGGCCCACCGCTCCAAGAGCACGCGCGCCTGTGCGCGGCCGCTGATGAGCGCGTAATGCTTGCGTCGCGTGTTATCCCTCGGCGGCTTGTGGTTCAGGATCACCGCCATGACGCGCTCGGGGGCGTCATTCTGAAATTCGAGCCAGCTTGCAACGCTGTCGCGCAAGCGGCCGTACCAAAAGCCTGCCTTGAATCCATGCGACGCGAGCATGGTTTTCAACAGCGCGGGCTCGCGTCCGGTTTTAGTCAGCGTCCTACCGGCGAGCTTGCCGGGGAAAACGAAATCGCCCTTGCGCGGGATCGAGCGCAAAAGCTCGACAGCGGCGGCGCTTAATGGGCGCTCGCATTCGAGCTTCACCTTGGATCGCTTCGCGGGTAGGGCCCACGTCGCCCTGTCCAGATCAAGCTCGGCCCATGGCAGCCCCACAACCTCGCTATAGCGGGCGCCAGTGAGCAGGCCGAGGCGGTAGAGGTTCGGCCAGGGCGAGACAGGGTGCGCTTGCTGTAGGGCGTCCAGGCAAGCGAGAAAGGCCTTCAGCTCGGACAGATCAGGTTCGCCCTCCTCCTCGAACACGATCAGCGGCGCCGCGTTGCCTTCCGGCATCGGGGCGGTGATCTCGGCCACCGGAGATTTCTCGACGCAACCCCGCTGCACGGCCCATTTGAATAGCCCGCGTATAGGTGCGAGGAACGTTTGCTGGGTGTTCTGGTGCAGGTCGTCGAGCATCGTCTCGATGTCCTCGTTCTTGATGTCGGCGATCGGCCGATCGCGCCACGACTTCAGTCGGCCGCCGAGGAGCACGTAGCCGACTTTCTCCGCGGTCGTCTTGCGCCACGGCTTGTTCTTGCGCTTCAGTCCGACGGCAATCCATTCCTCCGACGCCTTGCCGAAGGTCATCTCGTCCGCCTCGCGCTCCGCCCGCTTCGCCTCCTCTTCGGCGCGCGGGTCAACGCCGCGGCGAAGGCTTGCGCGCGCCTTGGCGCACTCGAGCTGCGCCTCCTCGAACTTCGTCGCCGGAAACTCGCCCAGGCCGATCCACGGCGGAGAACCCTTTGCGCCACGCTGGCGCGCACGGATGAACCAGGTCTTGGTGCCGCTCGAGTAGTGCCTTAGCTGAAGCCCCGGAAATAACGTCTTGTGGTCGGTGAAGCCCTTCGTCGGCGCCTTCAGTCGCCGCACTTCAGGGTCGCTGCGGAGCATCCCCCCCCCGTTCTAGTGTACGCCTAGTGTACGGTTTTGCTGTCTACGGCCGTTTGGCCGCGTCCAGCGAGGCGTTTCTCAGAGGTAATTGTACTCCGGTGGACAACTGAAGATAACTGGAGAGCTACCTAGCGCGTGTAGGAATGGAGGAATTTACAGGAGTTCGCGCAGCCGAACAAACGTGGCCGCGAAAAAAGAATTTCTTCCGGCGCTATTCGCCGCGGATCCCCGCCTTGCGCACGAGCTCGCCCCAGCGCGCCGACTCGCGCTTGAGCATTTCGGCGAGCTCGGCGGGCGAGTTGCCCACCGGATCCGCGCCGAGCGCGACCAGGCGCTCCCTCATGTCCGGCGCGCGCAGCGCGCGGGCGCACTCGGCGGCGATCCTGTCGACGATGGCCTTCGGCGTCCCCGCAGGCGCCATCAGCGCATACCACGACAGCGCCTCGAAGCCGGGCAGCCCCTGCTCCGCGACCGTAGGGATATCGGGCGCCGCTGCGGAGCGTCGCAGGCTGGCGACGCCTAGCGCGCGCAGCTTGCCCGCCTGCACCTGCTTGAGGCCCGAGGACATCGAGACCGCCATCATGCTCACCTGACCGCCGAGCAGATCGTTGAGCGCGGGCGCCATACCCTTATAGGGCACATGCACGATGTCGATCCCGGCCATGGACTTCAGCAGCTCGCCCGCGAGGTGCGCCTGGCTGCCGACACCGGGCGAGGAGTAGGTGAGCTTGCCGGGGCTCGCTCTTGCGAGCGCGATCAGCTCCTGCACCGACCCCGCCTGCACCGCCGGGTGCACCACCAGGACATTCTCGACGGTGGCAAGCAGCGTCACCGGCGCGAAATCGCGCAGCGGATCGTACGGGAGCTTGGGAAAGATGTGCTGATTCACCACCGCGTTTCCGGTCGGCATGACGAGCAGCGTATAGCCGTCGGCGGGCTGTTTTGCGACGTACTCGATGCCGATATTGCCGGCGGCGCCGGCGCGGGTCTCCACTACGACCGGCTGGCCCCAAGCTTCTGTCAGCTTCTGGCCCACGGCGCGCGCCAGCAGGTCGACCGGCCCGCCGGCGGTGAAAGGATTGACGATGTGCACCGGCTTCGCGGGATAGGGCTGCAATGAGGCCTGCGCCGCTGCATAAAGGGGCGCGAGAGAAAGCATGGCAACGGCGATTCTTTTCACCACAGATCCGGATATTGCCTCGCTTCGGCCAAATAAGTGTCGAAAACGCGGTAGTCGGCCTCGTCGGGCACGGCAAAACCCTTGAGCAGCAGAATCGCGCGCTGGCGCTCCAGCTCTGGCGCGTCGCCGGCGGCGAGCAACGCGTCGCGCAGCCTCTCATCGCCGCTCGAAACCAGCGGCGGGATCGGCGCCGCAGCGCTGGTAGCGACGACACGCACCTTGGCCGCGAAAGCCGGGGCGGTGTGCTTGATGAGGTCATGGTAATAGCTGTCCAGCGGACCGACGTCGATGCGCCGCTGATCCAGGGCCTCGATCACCTTGCGCGCGTTGACCAGCCCGCCGACCGCCGCGCGGTACAGCCGGGGCCTCTCCTTTCGAAAAGGCAGCAGGTGCCTGCGCAGGGCGACGTACCCCGACATCGAGTCTTCGAGCGTGTAGCCGATGACGCCGCCAAACGTGTCCTCGAGGGACCCGTAGGGTGCATCCGCGCGTACGGCCAGGTCGCTGAAATAGATCGGCCGGCCGCCGTAGCGCGCCGGAGACGGCACCGGCGCCGCGACCAGCCTGGGACGGGGCCTGCGCTGCGAATAAGGCAGGCCGCACATCATGACGCCGCCGAGATCGCCGCGCGCCCACAACGCGGACAGCGGGGCCGGCGCATCGTAATCCACGATCTCCCAGTCGAGTTGCGCGCGGCTGATCGCCCAGCCAAGGAGCTTGTTCCACGCCGTCTTGGCCTGCGGCGTGGCCGAATACATGCGGGCATTTACGATCACCGGTAGCGCAGCCGCTGTCCGATTCCCAGCCGCTGTGCCTTCTCCAGCATCGCGGCGCCGAGCGCGATATCGGAGAGCGAGAGGCCCCGGTGCCAGAAAAGATTGGTTTCGTCGTCGCTCTCGCGTCCGGGCTTGAGGCCCGCGACGATCTGGCCGAGCTCGGCGTGCAGCGTCTTCTCCGACAGGCGCCCGCTATCGACATGCGCGCGTAGCGCGCCGAACGGCCCCGCCTTCGCCTGGCCCCAGTCGTCCATCACGATCTTATCCATGATGTCGGTGAGCGAGAGCTCGACCGCGCTCATGGTGCCGTACGGAATGACGCAGGCGCCCCGCTTGATCCAGGCCGTCTTCAGCAGCGCCTCGGGCTTCTCGAGACGCGAGGCTTCGACCACGATATCGGCGCCCCGGACGGTGGACTCCCAATCCTCGGTGACGACGATTTGTCTTTGAAACCGTGACGCAAAGGCCTTCCGGCTCTCGGGCCGGCGCGAGTGCACGCGGATCTCGTCGAAATGGAAGAGCGAATCGAGCAGCTTCACGTTCCAGTAGGACGTTCCGCGCGCGCCGATGTGCCCCAGTACTTTCGAATCCTTGCGTGCGAGATGCCTGGCGCCGATCGCGGTCACTGCGCCGGTTCGCATATCGGTGATGTCGGAAGCATCGATCACCGCGACCGGCGCGCCGGTCTTGGGGTCGAACAGGTTCAGCAACGCGAGCTCCGAAGGCAGGCCGAGCTCGTAGTTGCGGTAGTAATCGCCGACCACCTTCACGCCCGCGAGGCCGAGCGGCCGGATGTAGCCGCGCAGCACGTTGAAGTGCCCGGGAAAGTCCTTCTCCGGCACAAGGTGCAGGCGAGGCTCGATCACGGTTTCGCCACGCCCCTGCGCTGCCAGGCCGAGCTCCACTGCGCCGACGATCTCGGCGTCGGTCATGGCGAGCGCTTGCACGTCGGCGTGACTCAGGTAGTGGATGTCGATGGCGCCATCTCCATGGCCTTGATGGACTCGACTCGAATCTCCTCGGTGAGCTCGGCCTTGTAGCGGGAAAATTCCGGCGTCGTCTTCATTCGGTAGTGGCGCGGGTGCGGCAGCTCGATCGGCACGATGCTTTTCAGGTGCCCGGGGCGCGCCGACATGACCGCCACCCGGTTCGCCATGAAGATCGCTTCCTCGATGTCATGGGTGACGAAAAGCACCGTCTTGCGGTCGGCCTCCCAGATGCCGAGCAGCAGCTCCTGCATCAGCGCCCGGGTCTGGTTGTCGAGCGCGCCGAAGGGCTCGTCGAGCAGCAGGATCTTCGGGTCGTTGGCGAGCGCACGCGCGAGCGCGGTGCGCTGCTGCATGCCGCCCGAGAGCTGCTTCGGGTAATGATTCTCGAACCCCTGCAGCCCGACTTTGAGAATCAGCGAGTCGGCCTTTTCCGGGGTGGAGCGCGTGCCGAACAGGATGTTCCGCCTCACGGTGAGCCAGGGGAAAAGCGTGTAGGACTGAAACACCATCCCGCGGTCAGGACCGGGGCGCGCGACCGGCTGACGGTCGAGGAGCACACGGCCCGTGCTCGGCTCCTCCAGCCCGGCGACGATTCGCAGCAGCGTGGACTTGCCGCAGCCCGAAGGGCCGAGGATGCAAAGGAAGTCGTTGTCCTCCACGGCGAGATCAATGCGGCCCAGAGCGCGAGTGGCGGCAAAGCTTTTCGAAACCCCCTCGATCGCGAGCTTGCTCACGCCAGGCGCCAGGGGAAAAGCCGGCGATTGAACGCCTTGAAAAGGAAGTCCGATACCAAGCCGATCACGCCGATCACCACGATGCCAAAGATGATCTGACCGGTGTTGAGGAGCGCCTGGCTGTCCATGATCATGTGGCCGATGCCAGAGGACGCGCCGATCAGCTCGGCCACGATGACGTAGGTCCATGCCCAACCGAGCACGAGCCGCGAGATCTCGGCGATCTCGGGCGCGGCCGCGGGGAGCAGCACGCGGGTGACGATGGCGCGATCGCTCGCCCCGAGGGTATAGGCGGCTTCGACCAGATCGCGCCGCGTGTTGCCGACCGCGACCGCGACCATCAGCACGATCTGGAAGAACGAGCCGACGAAGATCACGAGCAGCTTCTGCGCCTCCCCGGTCCCCGCCCACAGGATGAGCAGCGGGATGAAGGCCGAGGCCGGCAGGTAGCGCGAGAACGAGATGAACGGCTCGAAGAAGGCCTCGACCGGCTTGTACGCGCCCATCGCCATGCCGAGCGGGATGCCGATCGCCGCGGCGAGGATGAAGCCGCCGAAGACGCGCCAGATCGTGATCAGGATGTCCTTCATGAAGCCGTGCTGTACGAGGAGGTTCCAGCCTTCGCGCAGCATCGACGCCGGGTCGGCGAGGAAGGTCGGCGAGACGTAGCCGCCGAAGGTGGCGAGCGCCCACGCGGCAAAGAACAGGATGAAAAAAGCCAGGCCGAGCGCGACTCGCGCGCCCGGCCCCACCGGCTTTAAGGGTGTCAACTTACTTGAGGTAGCTGGTGTCGATCGTGCTGTTCACGTCGGGCATCGACTTGATGACCCCGATCTCGAGCAGGATCTGCCCCGCGTCCTTCAGGAATGCCTGCAGCTCGCCGGCGAAGAATTTCTGGTTCGCCGCCTTGTCCTGCCAGCGCAGGTACTTGGCGGAGTTGCCGAACTGCTCGCCGCTCTGCTTCACGTCCGCGCCCATGATCTCGTAGGACTTCTTCGGATCCTGGGCGATCATCTCGAGCGCCTCGAAGTAGCTCTGCGTCATCGCCCGCGCGACACGGCCGTTTTCGGCGAGGTACTTCGGCGTGCAGCCGAACGTGTCCATCACCACCGGGTAGTCGAGCGTGGTGGCAATGATCTTGCCGGCGTCGGGCTTGGCGCGGATCGACGAGAGATACGGCTCGTAGGTCATCACGGCGTCGTACTGCCCGGCGAGGAACGCCTGCGCCGCGGGGCCAGGGTCGATCGACACCACCGTGACGTCCTTCGGCGTCAGGCCGTTCTTCTTCAGCATCCACGCCATCACGAAGTACGGCGAGGTCCCCGGCGCCTGCGAGCCGATGGTCTTGCCCTTGAGGTCGGCGATCTTCGCGACGTTCGCGCGCGTCGCCATGCCATCGGCGCCGTAGCTCTTGTCGAGCTGGAAGATCTGCCTGGTTGCGACGCCGTTGGCGTTCCACACCAGCCAGGTCTCTACCGTGGTCGCCGCGCACTGGATGTCGCCCGAGGCGATCGCGAGGTGGCGGCTCTGCTGCGGGATCTTCTTGATCGTGGCCTCGACGCCGTTCTTCTTGAAGATCCCCGCCTGGGCGGCGAGCGTGATCGGCGCGAAGCCGGTCCAGCCGCTGATGCCGATGTTGACCTTGTCCTGGGATATCGCGGGAAAGGCGACCGCGGCACCCAGACATCCCAGCAAAAATCGTTTCATCTTTTCTCCCGTTGATCTATGCAAAGATGTTACTCCAATGAAATCCCGACTTGTACGCGCGCCCCGCGGCACGCAGCTCTCGGCGAAGAGCTGGCTCACCGAGGCGCCGCTGCGCATGCTGATGAACAACCTCGACCCCGAGGTGGCCGAGCGGCCCGAGGACCTGGTGGTCTACGGCGGCATCGGCAAGGCCGCACGGAACTGGGATTGCTACGAGTCGATCGTCAAAAGTCTGACTGCCCTGGAAAGCGATCAGAGCCTTCTCATCCAATCCGGAAAGCCGGTCGGGGTATTCAAGACCCATCCCGACGCGCCAAGAGTGCTCATCGCGAACTCCAACCTGGTGCCGAACTGGGCCAATTGGGAGCACTTCAACGACCTCGACCGCCAGGGGCTGATGATGTACGGGCAGATGACCGCCGGATCGTGGATCTACATCGGCAGCCAGGGCATCGTGCAGGGCACCTACGAGACTTTCGCCGAAGCCGGGCGGCGCCACTACGACGGTGACTGGTCCGGCAAATGGATCCTCACCGCGGGCCTCGGCGGCATGGGCGGCGCGCAGCCGCTCGCCGCCACCATGGCCGGCGCTTCAATGCTCGCCGTCGAATGCGATCCGAGCCGCATCGAAATGCGGCTCAAGTCCGGTTACCTCGACAAGAAAGCGGCCAGCCTCGACGAGGCAATGACAATCCTTGCGGAGGCAACAGCGCCGGTCTCCATCGGGCTCGTCGGCAACGCCGCTGAGGTGTTGCCGCAACTATTGAAGAAGTCGAAAGAGACGAGATTCAGGCCGGCGCTCGTCACCGACCAGACCTCGGCGCACGACCCGGCGAATGGCTACCTGCCCGAGCACTGGTCGCTCGACAAATGGAAAGACCTGCGCAAGCGGGAGCCCGACGAGGTCGCCCTGTCCGCGCGCCAGTCGATCGCGAACCACGTGCACGCGATACTGCAGTTCAAGGCGCTCGGCATTCCGTGCGTCGACTACGGCAACAACATCCGCCAGGAGGCCAAGAATGCGGGCCTCAAGAACGCGTTCGACTTTCCCGGCTTCGTGCCGGCGTACATCCGGCCCATGTTCTGCGTCGGCAAGGGTCCCTTCCGCTGGGCTGCGCTCTCCGGCGAGGAGCAGGACATCGCGCGCACCGACGCCAAGGTGCGAGAGCTGTTTCCCGACGATCGGGGCCTGCAGCGCTGGCTCGACCTCGCGGGGCGGAAAATCCAGTTCCAGGGCCTGCCCGCGCGCATCTGCTGGCTCGGCCTCGGCCAGCGCCATGTGGCGGGGCTCGCGTTCAACGAGATGGTGCGCAGCGGCGAGCTCAAGGCGCCGATCGTCATCGGCCGCGACCACCTCGACGCCGGCTCGGTGGCCAGCCCGAACCGCGAGACCGAAGCGATGCGCGATGGGACCGACGCGGTCTCGGATTGGCCGCTGCTCAATCTGATGCTCAATACCGCGTCCGGCGCGACCTGGGTCTCGTTCCACCACGGCGGCGGCGTCGGCATGGGCTATTCGCAGCACGCCGGGATGGTCGTGGTGTGCGACGGCACCGAAGCCGCGGCGAAGCGCATCGAGCGCGTGTTGTGGAACGACCCGGCGAGCGGCGTGATGCGCCACGCCGACGCCGGCTACGACGAAGCGATCGCCTGCGCGCGCGAGAAAGCGCTGAACCTGCCGATGCTGCGCGGATGAAGATCGGCAGCCAGCCGCTCGATCTTGCCGCGCTGCGCAGGATCGCGCGGGAGAGTCCGCCGCTCGAGCTCAACCCGGCATGCCTGCCGGCGCTGCGCGCCGGCTTCGAATCGGTCGAGCGCATCGTCGCCTCGGGCAGGCCGGCGTATGGCATCAACACCGGCTTCGGCCGGCTTTCCCAGACGCGCATCCCCGCCGACGAGCTCGAGGCGCTGCAGACGAATATCGTGCTGTCGCACGCGGCCGGCACCGGACCGCTGCTCGACGACCCGACCGTGCGCCTGATCCTGGCGCTGAAGATCTTCTCGCTCGCGAGCGGGCACTCGGGCGTACGGCCGCTGCTCGTCGAGCGCCTGGTCGAGCTCTACAACCGCGGCATCTATCCGTGCATCCCCGCGAAAGGCTCGGTCGGCGCCTCCGGCGACCTGGCGCCTCTCGCCCACCTCGCGCTTGCGCTGCTGGGCCTCGGCGATGTTCGGGTGAAGGGAAAGACCCTCCCCGCCGGTCAGGCCCTGAACGATCTGCAACCGCTCAAGCTCGCCCCGAAGGAGGGCTTGGCGCTGCTCAACGGCACCCAGGTCTCGACCGCGCTCGCCCTGATCGGACTGTTCGCGGCGGAAGATGTGTTCGCCGCGGCGATGGCCGCCGGCAGCCTTTCGGTCGACGCCGCCGCCGGCAGCGATACGCCTTTCGACTCGCGCATCCACGCGCTGCGCGGCCAGCCCGGCCAGCAGCTCGTGGCGCGCCGCTTCGGCGAGCTGCTCGCGCATAGCGAGATCCGGCGCTCGCATCTCGAGAACGATCCGCGGGTGCAGGATCCGTACAGCCTGCGCTGCCAGCCGCAGGTGATGGGCGCGTGCCTCGACCAGATGCGCCACGCCGCGCGCATCTTCGAGATCGAGGCCGCGGCGGTCACCGACAATCCGCTGGTGTTCTTCGAGAAGGACGAGATCCTCTCGGGCGGGAACTTCCACGCCGAGCCGATCGCGCTCGCCGCCGACGTGCTCGCGCTCGCGATCGCAGAGGTCGGCGCGCTGTCGGAGCGGCGCATCGCGCTCCTCATCGACAGCACCCTCTCGGGTCTGCCGCCCTTCCTCGTCGAGCATGGCGGCGTCAATTCCGGGTTCATGGTCGCCCAAGTGACCGCGGCGGCGCTCGCGAGCGAGAACAAGTCGCTCGCCCATCCGGCGAGCGTCGACAGCCTGCCCACCTCGGCCAACCAGGAGGACCACGTCAGCATGGCGACCTTCGCGGCGCGGCGCCTCACGGAGATGGCCGCGAATAGCGCTGGAATCGTCGCGATCGAGCTGCTCGCCGCGGCGCAGGGGATCGACTTCCGGGCGCCGCTCAAGACCTCACCGCACCTGCAGGAGGTGCATTCCCTCGTCCGCTCGCGCGTCGGCTTCTACGACCACGACCGCTATTTCGCTCCCGACATCACGGCGATCCAGGCGCTCGTCGAGGCGGGCGCGTTTCATCGCTTCGCCCCCGGCCTGCTGTTTTCCCAACCGTGAAAGGAAAGGTCGCGGTGGTCACGGGCGGCGGGTCGGGCATCGGGCGCGCTTGCGCTCGTGCGCTTGGCGAGCGCGGCGCGCGGGTCGCGATCGTCGACACGGACGAATCCGGCGCACGCCAAACCGCAGGGACGATCGAGCAGAGCTTGATCAGGATTTCAGACGTGGCAAACGCCGAAATCGACGCGCGGGTGATCCTCGAAGCCTGGGGACGCATCGACGTCCTGGTCACCGCGGCGGGCTGGTCGTGCGGCGGCACCGTCACCAGCACCTCCCCCGCGGACTGGGAGAAGGTGATGCGCGTGAACCTGGACGGCACGTGGCTCTGGGCGCGCGCGGTGATCCCCGCCATGCAGCGCCAGCGCGGCGGCGCCATCGTCACCATCGCCTCGCAGCTTGCCTTCGCCGGCGGCAGGAACAACAGCGCCTACATCGCTTCCAAGGGCGCGGTCGTCTCTCTGACGCGCACGATGGCGGTCGACTACGCTGCCGACGGCATCCGTGTAAACGCGGTGGCGCCCGGCGCCACCGATACGCCGATGCTCGCTCGCGCATTTGCGCGTGGAACGAATCCGGATTCTCTCCGGGAAAGGCATGCGATGCGGCGCCTCGGCAAGCCCGAGGAGATCGCGGCGGCGGTGGCGTTTCTCGCGAGCGACGAAGCGAGCTTCGTGACCGGGACGGTGCTGCCGGTCGACGGCGGCTGGCTCGCGGCTTAGGAAGGTCTGAACGAGTCGTCCCCGCGAAGGCGGGGACCCAGTTTGGAAAAATCAGAAAGCCTATGCGAGCAAAGCGCTTGCACGGTGACGCCAAAACAGATTGGGTCCCCGCCTACGCGGGGACGACCATTCAGCGCTTTTTAGAGTTTCCTCAGCGTATCCCCGGAAGCCAGAGGGTCAGCGCCGGCACCAGAACGATCAGCGCCAGACGCAGCGCGTCCATCGCGCAGAAGCCGAGCACGCCCTTGTAGGTCTCGCGCATCGGCACGTCCTTCGCCATCGAGTTGATCAGGAACAGGTTGAGGCCGAACGGCGGGCTGATCATGCCCACCTCGACGGAGATCAGCACCAGGATGCCGAACCAGACCAGCACCGCGCTCGGGCTCATGCCGAGGTCGAGCGCCAGCATGAGCGGAATGAACACCGGCAGCGTGAGCAGCACCATGGCGAGCGACTCCATGAAGCAGCCGAGGATGAAGTAGATCACGAGGATCGCGGCGACGATCGCGAGCGGCGGCGCATCCAGCCCCGCGACCTTCTGCGCCAGCTCG
>DASRIR010000299.1:0-15856 GCA_035649875.1 Burkholderiales bacterium
TGCAGCAGCGTCCGCTGGTACTCGAAGATGCGCACCCCGCCGTCCAGCAGCTGCTGGAAGTTGCGATGCGCGGCGTGCTGGACGATCGGCATGTCCGAGACTTCCGCCGACGGCACCATGACGCGCACGTCGACGCCCCGCGCGACCGCGTGCGCCAACGCCTTGACCGCGTCGGGCTCTGGGATGAAATAGGGGTTCTGGATCCAGACCCGCTCGCGCGCGCAGCAGATCACCGTGTGGTGCAGGATCTTGACCGCGGGCGCCGAGCCTTCCGGCTTCATGCTCGCCATGTGCGCTTCCACTTCGCCCGCCGGCTCGAGCGGCGGGAACACGTCCGCGCCGACGAAGAGACGTCCGGTCACCTCGACCCAGTTCTCGCTGAACGCCGATTGCACCGCGTGCACCACCGGGCCGCGCAGTCGCACCGAGAGATCGCGCACGTGATGCCGATCCTCCGCGTCGCCCAGCCACTCGTCGACGATGCAATGGCCGCCGACCCAAGCGATGCGGCCGTCGAGGATCGCGAGCTTGCGGTGGTCGCGCTCCGCGATCACGCCGATGTTCTTCAGCGTGCGCGGATGGTAGATGCCGAGCTGGCAGCCGGCCTCGCGCATCTGCGCCTGCGCTCCCTCGCCCATGCCTTTGCAGCCGACCGCGTCCAGGACGAGCCGGACCTTGAGCCCGGCGCGCGCCTTCCTTGCGAGCGCGTCCGCCATGCGGGCGCCGAGGCGGCCCTCCTTCCACAGGAAAGTTTCGAAATGGATCGTGCTGCGCGCCGCCTCGATATCGGCGATGAGCGCATCGAAAAAAGCGCCGTTCTGGAAAATCTCCACCGCGTTCCCCCGGATCGCCATGCCGAGCGACATCCCGGAGATCGACGGAATGAGCTGGTCCAGGCTCTCGGAGGACTCGAGCTCGAGATGCGGATCCTTGTGACGCTTGATGGACCAGATCGCGACGCCGAGCAGCGCGACGGCCACGATCAGCGTGAGGTTGATCCACGTCATGCCGGCTCCGCGGCTAGGCGGGCCGGGGCATCGAGAACACCCGCTCCACCACGCTGTATTCGTCGTAGCCGCCGCGCGCGATCGGCCGCATCGCGGCCGAGTCTATGCGCCCTTCGCGCACGAAGCGCTCGTCGACGTGCACGCCGACCACGCGGCCGAGGACGAGCCGCCGGCCGCTGTCGCGGCCGTCGAGATCCTTGAGCTTGACGATCTCGGTGACACGGCACTCGAACGCCGCCGGCGCCGCGGACACCCGCGGCGGCCGCACCAGGCGCGACGGCGCGGTCTCGAGCCGGGCGTGCACGAACTCGTTCTCGCCGCGCGGCAGCGAAGCCGCGCTCGCGTTCATCTGGTCGCGCAGCGCCCAGGTCGCCATGCTCCACACGAACTCGCCGGTCTCCATCGCGAAGGTGGAGGAGTCCTTGTCGCCTTCGCTGGAGAAGCCGACGATCGGCGGATTGGAGGAAAAGGCGTTGAAGTAGCTGTAGGGCGCGAGGTTGAGCTCGCCTTTCGCGCTGATGGTCGCGATCCATCCGATCGGGCGCGGAACCACCAGCGCCTTGAACGGGTCGTGCGGGAAGAGGCTTTTGTCGCGGCTTTGCGGCTCGAAAAAAATCATCGCGGCTCCAGTCCGACTAGGCTACAACATCAAGATAAAACACCCAATGCAGGGCCGACGGTGTATAAGGACGGACGAAGCTCCGCGTTCGAACCCGCCGCCCGGCGGCTCTCCTCTGCAATGCTTCGCATATCCCAGTGAGGAGCGAAGCCATGGCTCAGGTCCCTCCGATCTTCAAGCGCAGCAACCCCGCGGAATGGACGCTCGAGCGCATCGGCCGGCTTCCCGTACAGGAGATCAAGCAGCTCCGCGATAACGCCGAGCGGCTCAACGAGCCCGCGGTGGTGGCCTTGTGCAACCAGGCGCTGAAAGACGCGCGCTCGAGCACCGCGCGCGCGCGCGTCAAGCCTGCGCAACGCAGCCCATCGCGCCGCCTCGTCGCCCGCGCCAAGGCCTTCGAAGCGCGCGGCGTCCAGCTCGAAGATGCGCGCACCAGCTGGGGCGGGGTACGAAAGACCGACGGCGCGATCGTGCTCGCGATCTGGGCGGATGCGATCGAGTCCGCCAATGGCGTCTGCCGCTACCTTCTCTGGGCGCCGAACGTCGACGGGGCGCGGCCATGGTCCGACAAGCCCGCCGGTAAGGAACGGCTCGTGCATTGCGGCCAGGCCATGGCGATCGGCCGGGCCGAAGGCCTCCTGGTCTACGGCGAGCGCCTCGATGGCCAGCTTCCGGAAGACAAGGCCCATTCCGTGCACGGCATCGACGCCGACACGGTGCTCCAGCTCCAGGTCGAGATGCGCGGGGCGGAATACTGGGCGATCTGGGGCAAGAAGGCGGTGGGATAGTCATGCTCGCGCGCCTGGCCAGCATGGCGTTAATGGCGATCATCGTCGCCTCCTTGCTCTTCGTGCCCGCGGTCGTGGGGTTCGCGCTGCTCATTCGCGTGCTCGGCTTTTCGCCTGAACCTTTCGCGACCTTCGGCGGCGCCGTCCACCCGGTCGTCGGCCTGTGCGCGTGGTGGCTGGCGGCTTTCGTCGGCGCCTGCGCTTACGCCGCTTTCACATTTCCCTGGGACGTACAGGCGTTTCCCTTCAGGAAGCGCTAGCCTCGGAGTACCTATAATCGCGCGGTGATGGACGCCGCGCACACGCCCATGATGCAGCAGTACCTGCGCATCAAGGGCGAGCATCCGGACATCCTGGTGTTCTACCGGATGGGCGACTTCTACGAGCTCTTCTACGACGACGCCGAAAAGGGCGCGCGCCTGCTCGACCTCACGCTCACCGCACGCGGGGCGTCGGCGGGCGCGCCGGTGAAGATGGCCGGGGTCCCGGTGCACTCGGTCGAGCAGTACCTGGCGAAGCTGGTGAAGCTCGGCGAGTCGGTGGCGATCTGCGAGCAGATCGGCGACCCCGCGACCTCCAAAGGGCCGGTCGACCGGCAGGTCACGCGCATCGTCACGCCCGGCACCCTCACCGATTCGGCGCTCCTCGACGACAAGGCCGACAACATCCTGCTATCGATGCAGCGCGACAAGTCGACCGTCGGGCTGGCCTGGCTTTCCCTCGCCAGCGGCGCGCTGCGCGTCGCGGAGGTCGCGCCGCAGGCGCTCGACAACGAGCTGCGCCGGATCGGGCCGGCGGAGGTGCTTTGCGCTTTCGATGTGAACGGCTTTTTCGTCACGAAGCTGCCCGAATGGCACTTCGACATCGAGAGCGGCAAGAAGAAGCTCCTCAAGCAGCTCGGCGCAGCCACCCTCGCCGGCTACGGTTGCGAGGATCTGACGCTCGCCATCGGCGCGTGCGGCGCGCTCCTCGAGTATGCCGCGAAGACCCAGGGCCAGGCGCTCGCCCACGTGACCGCGGTGAGCGCCGAGCGCGCCGGCGAGTACGTGCGCCTCGATGCCGCGACGCGCCGCAACCTCGAGCTCACCGAGACCCTGCGCGGCGAGCCGGCGCCGACGCTCTTCTCGCTGCTCGACGAATGCGCGACCGGCATGGGCAGCCGGCTGCTGCGGCACTGGCTGCACCATCCGCTTCGCGACCGCGAAGCCCTGAAAGCGCGGCACGACGCGGTGGCCGCGGCGCCTTCGGCCCACAAGACGCTGCGGCGTTTTTCGGACGTCGAACGCATCACCGCGCGACTCGCCCTGAAAAGCGTGCGGCCGCGCGAGCTATCGGGCCTGCGCGATTCGCTCAAGCTGCTGCCGGAACTGCGCTCGGCCCTGCCCGACGCCGCGCCGCTGCTGAAGCAGCTGATCGAGGACCTCGCCACGCCCGCGGCAATCGTCGAGCTCCTGGAAAAATCCATCCATCCCGAGCCCGCGGCGCGCGTGATCGACGGCGGCGTGATCGCCGACGGCTACCACGCGGACCTGGACGAGCTGCGGCGCCTGCAGACGAATTCGGGCCAGTTCCTGGTCGAGTTCGAAGCGCGCGAGAAAGCCCGCACCGGCATCCCGAACCTGCGCGTCGCCTACAACCAGGTGCACGGCTACTACATCGAGGTCACTAACTCGCACGCCGCGAAGGTGCCCGACGACTATCGCCGCCGGCAAACGCTCAAGAACGCGGAGCGCTACATCACGCCGGAGCTGAAGACGTTCGAGGACAAGGCGCTCTCGGCGCGCGACCGCGCGCTCGCGCTTGAGAAATCGCTCTACGAGCAGCTGCTCGAGACGCTGCAGCCGCACCTTCCGCAGCTGCAGAAGATCGCGCGCGCGCTGGCGCAGGTGGACGTGCTGTCGGCCTTTTCCTCGATCGCGCTGAAAAGGAGCTACGGCCGGCCCCAATTCACCGAAGAGCATTGCATCGAGATCGAAGGCGGCCGCCATCCCGTGGTCGAGGGGCAGATTGAAAGCTTCATCGCCAACGACTGCCGGCTCTCGCCGACGCGGCGGCTGCTCCTCATCACCGGCCCGAACATGGGCGGCAAGTCGACCTACATGCGCCAGGTGGCGCTCATCGTGCTGCTCGCGCACATCGGCTCGTTCGTGCCCGCGCGCGCGGCGCGCATCGGCCCGATCGACCAGATCTTCACGCGCATCGGCGCGGCCGACGACCTCGCCGGCGGGCGCTCGACTTTCATGGTCGAGATGACCGAGAGCGCCGCGATTCTGCACAACGCGACCGAGAAGAGCCTGGTCCTGATGGACGAGGTCGGCCGCGGCACCTCGACCTTCGACGGCCTGGCGCTCGCCTGGGCCATCGCCAATCATCTGGTTCAAAAGAACCGCTCGCTCAACCTGTTCGCGACGCACTACTTCGAGATGACCCGCCTCGCCCTCGAGTACAAGGAGGTCGCGAACATCCATCTCGACGCGGTCGAGCACAAGGACACGGTGGTGTTCCTGCACGCGGTGGAAGAAGGGCCGGCGAGCCGCAGCTACGGCCTTCAGGTCGCCGGTCTCGCCGGCGTACCGCGCCCGGTGATCCGGCAGGCGAAGAAATACCTCCAGCTGCTCGAGGATTCGAGCCTCGCGCGGGGCAACCAGGACGATCTGTTCTCCGGCAGGAAGGAAGTGGAGCCCGAGCCGGCCGTCGACCCGCTGCGCGAGGAGATGCAGAAGGTGAATCCCGACGAGCTCACGCCGCGCGAGGCGCTCGAACTGCTCTACCGCCTGAAGAAGCTGTAGGAAAACCGCTGAAGAAATGAAGCTCGAAGGCATCCGCGTCCTCGACCTTTCGCTCTTCCTGCCCGGCCCCTACCTCACGCTCGCGCTCGCCGACCATGGCGCCGAGGTGATCAAGATCGAGCCGCCGGGCGAAGGCGATCCGACACGGCACCTCGGGCTGAAGGACGGCCCGAGCACGGTTTATTTCCGCAACCTGAACCGCGGCAAGAAAAGCGTCGTGCTCGACCTCAAGAATCCGCAGGAGCGCGAGGCGCTACTCAAGCTTTGCGAGAGCGCAGACGTGTTCGTCGAGTCGTTCCGGCCCGGCGTGGTCGAGCGCCTGGGCGTGGGCTACGACCAGGTCCGCGCGCGCAACCCGCGCATCGTCTACTGCTCGATCAGCGCGTTCGGCCAGCAGGGCGCGTACCGCGACCGGCCGGCGCACGACCTGGCGGTGGAAGCGCTCAGCGGCGTACTCAGCGTGACGCTCGGGGAGGACGGCAAGCCGACAATTCCCGGCCTGCCGCTCGCCGATCTGCTTTGCGCGCTGAACGGGCTTGCCGGAATTCTCATGGCCCTGCTCGCGCGCCAGCGCACCGGCAAGGGCGACTACCTCGACCTCGCGATGTACGACTCGATGCTCGCCGGCACCGCCAATATCCTCGGACCGACACTTGCCGAGAACCGCCAGCCGGTCGCGCGCCACGAGCGCACCACGGGCGGCTCGGCCTTTTACCGGCTTTATGAGACCGCCGACGGACGCCACCTCGCGCTCGGCGGGCAGGAGATGAAATTCGTACGCAACCTGCTCGGCGCGCTCGGCCGGCCCGAGCTCGCGCCCCTGTGCGAGCGTCCGGGGCCGCACCAAAAACCGGTCATGGATTTCCTGGAAGGGGCGTTTCGGGCGAAGACCCTCGACGAGAACCTGACGTTCCTCGCGCCGCTCGACGTCTGCTACGCGCCGGTGAACACCCTGCCCGAAGCGCTCGAAGCCGCGCGCCACAAGCTGCTCGAGGACGAGCTAGGACGCCGGCACCTCGCGCCGCCGATCCGCTTCCGCGATGAAACCGCCCGGCCGAACCTGCACGAGCCGCGGCTCGGCGAGCACGACTCGCTCAAGAAAGCCTGAATACCGGCGCGCACTTCGCGTGCGAACCGCGGATTGAGCTGAAGTTCGCTGCACTAGAGTTCATGCGAGTCCAGAAAAGTTGCGGTTGACTGCCAGCGGCACGAGGACTAGCCTTTTAGCGCAAGAATAGTTTGGTGCCCAAACAATCGGAGGTGCGCCCGGCTGCAAACCAGCACCGTTGCAATCGCGCCTTGGAGGCGATAGCCACCCTATCGGAGGAAACTCTCATGCGTTGCACATTCCTGTCAGCTTGTAGCCTTGCCGTTTCGGTCTTGCTCGCGCCCGCGGCCCATGCAGCCGTGAGCTGCGCCGAGCTTGCCGTCGACCCGGCCCACGGATTGGCCGGCAATCCACGCGTCAAGTCGGTCAACAGCCAGATCATTTCGGCGGGCGGGCCCAACGTTGCCCATTGCCAGGTGAACATCCTGTACGGCGAGAACCCCGATCAGAACATCAACATCCGCGTCGGTTTGCCGCTGAACGCGGCCGATGGTGGCGCGGGCGGCGTGCAGGGCGCCTGGAATGGCAGGACGCAAGGCATCGGCGGCGGCGGCTGCTCCGGAAGCCTCGGAGTGACCGGACCGGTCAATGCCGGCTACGTCGGATCGGGCAACGACACCGGCCACAGCGGCGGCAACTGCGAACCGGGCGTCAACGAAGACGGCACCTACAACCTGCAGTTCATCAACGACTTCATCCGCAACGGGATGAAACAGCAGGTCCTGTTCTCGAAGGCCGTCGCCAGCGCCTATTACGAAATGAAGCCCGCCTACAACTACTGGAACGGCTGCTCGACGGGCGGGCGGCAAGGCTACGTGCTGGCACAGGAGCTCGGCACCGAGCTCGACGGGATCCTGGCCAATGCGCCGGCGATCTACTGGACCCGGTTTCAGACGGCGCAGATGTGGGGCCAGATCGTGATGCGCGAGCTCGTGGGCGGGCCGATCGCCGCAGCCAAGCTGAATCAGGCTACGACCTCGGCGGTCGCAGCGTGTGACGCCGCCGACGGCGTGGTCGACGGCCTGATCGAAGACCCGCGCACGTGCACCTTCAGCGCCCACGCGAACGTCTGCGGCCAGCCGACCGCGCCGGCGACGAACTGCTTGACGATCGCCGAGGCGGACGCGATCGACCGGATCTGGGACGGGCCTAGGAACGCACTCGGCAATAAGGTGTGGTTCGGCCTCGACCGGGGAACCGCGCTAACCGGGTTGAACGGCACAAATCCGTTTGCACTCGGCGTCACGCAGTTTCACTGGGACATGCACGACCGTAACTTCGACTGGCGCGAAGTTTCGGTGGACGAGTATCCGGAGGTCGCGCAGGAGGGCTCGCGCAACATCGCCGACGTCACCGATACCTTCGGCGACCTCGACGTGTTCCGGCGTAACGGCGGCAAGCTGCTCACGTTCGTCGGCGCGAACGACCAGCTGATCATGCCGCGCGGGGTGATCCACTACTATCGTCAGATGGCATCGCGTCGCGGTAAGGGCGCAGGCGCGGGACCCGACTTCGGGGACCTGCAAAGCTTCTATCGCCTGTTCCGCGCGCCGGGCGTGGCGCACTGTGGAGGCGGCACCGGCGCGCCGCAGCCGCAAAACCTCTTTGGCGCCCTGGTGAACTGGGTGGAGAACGGAGTCGCGCCTGACCAGATCCTCGCGCAGACCACTATCAGTGGCGTAATCCGGGCGCGCCCGCTCTGCCCCTACCCGCAGACCGCGATCTACAACGGTTCAGGCAACCCCAATGACGCGGCCAGCTTCCATTGCGGTGGAGACCTCGAGGAGCGCGCCATCGTCTGTGCCGACGCCCTCGCGAAGTACAAGCACGAGAACGTCGACGGCCATCTCGATTACTCGGGCATGGGCGTCAACCGAAACGCCTGCGAGCTGCAACGCGGGAGGTACCAAGACTAATTTCTCGGAGCGCCAAGTCGATCTCGTCCCGCCGCAGCCCGATGTCGCGCAGCATGCGGTCGCTGAGCGCGTAAAGCTCGATCCGGGTTTGGCGGCGGGCGTACGCCCTAAGCAACCAGTCGAAGATCCGTGTCATTTGCTTCCGCCTCGACCAGCACAAGCCCGTCGCCGCCCACGAGGTAGCGTCCGCCCCGTGCGAGAAAGCTGTCGGCCTCGCGCCCGTCCTCGGTAATCCAGACCCGGCCGTCGACGACCTCGATCGCGACGCCGCGCGCGCCGCGCAACCTCAGGAAGTCGCTGTTGTTCAGTCGCAGCACCATGGCACCAGCGTAGGACGGCGCGGCGCGCCGCAACAGCTTCACGTCCCGTAAACTGTGCCCCTAACAATCCGCGTTCCGACAGACTGTTATGCCCTGCGCCGCCGCCAACTGTGTCTGGTCGCGGTACAGCGGGCTTGCGAGGATGGCTTCATGCTGGACACCACGCCGCTCTATCACCAGCTCGCCGACCAGATCCACGAGCTGATCCGCGCCGGCACGCTGCGCGCGGGCGACCGCGTGCCCTCCGTGCGCCGGCTTTCCAACCAGCAGCGCGTCAGCGTCTCGACCGTGCTGCAGGCCTACCAGCGCCTGGAGGACATCGGGGTGATCGAGGCGCGGCCGCAGTCGGGCTACTACGTGCGCCGCTTGAGCGCCGCGGTGCAGGAGCCCGACCCGTCGCGTCCGCCCAAGCGCGCGCTGAACGTCGAGGTCAACGACCTGGCCGACGCGGTGCTCGCGCATGCCAGCGACCCGAGCTTCATCACCTTCGGCTCCGCGTGCGCGTCGCCGGAGCTGTTCCAGCTCGAGCGCGTGCGGCGCGTGCTGTCCTCCGCTGCCCGCCGCGACCGCACCGCGCTCGGCCGCTACGGCCTGCCGCCGGGCACCGAGCGGCTGCGCCGCGCGATCGCGCGCCGGGCGCTCGAGTGGGGCTGCCGCACCGACCATCGCGACATCGTCACCACCACCGGCTGCATGGAGGCGATCAACCTCGCGCTGCGGGCGTGCACCAAGCCGGGCGACCTGGTGGCGCTGGAATCGCCGACCTATTACGGCTTCCTGCAGATCCTGCAAAGCCTTGGCTTGCGCGCGCTCGAGATCCCGACGCACCCACGCAATGGCATCTCGCTCGAGGCACTCGAGCTTGCGCTCGCCGAGCACCCGGTCAAGGCGGTGCTCGTGATGCCGAACGTCTCCAACCCGATCGGCGCCTCGATGTCGGACGCGGCGAAAAAGCGCCTGGTGGAGCTGCTCGCGGCGAAGAACGTGCCGCTGATCGAGGACCACATCTACGCCGAGCTGCATTTCGATTCGTCAGCGCCGCGGCCGGCGAAAGCCTTCGACCGCGGCGGCAACGTGATGCTGTGCAGCTCGTTCTCCAAGACGCTCGCCCCCGGCCTGAAGGTCGGCTGGATCGAGCCCGGGCGCTGGCGCGACAGCGTGCGCATGCTGAAATTCATGTCGAGCGGCGGGCAGAACGAGCTGATCGAGCTGGCGGTCGCCGAGCTGCTCGAGTCGGGCGGCTACGAGCGCTCGCTGCGCCAGCTCAGGCGCCGCTTCGAGGCCCAGGTCGACGGCGCGCGCGGCGTGATCGCGGAATCCTTCCCGCGCGGCACGCGCGTGACGCGACCTTCGGGCGCATATATCGTTTGGGTTGAATTTCCAAAACAGGTTGATTCCGTGCAGCTTTTCGAAAGGCTGCTTGAGCGCGGCATCACCATCGCGCCGGGGCCGATGTTCTCGGCCTCGCAGCGCTACCGCAACTGCATGCGCGTGAGCGTGGGCCAGGCCTGGGCCGACAAGCACGAGCGTGCCCTGCGCGAGGTCGGCCGCCTCGCGCAGGAGCTGTTCGACTAGTCCTGCCGCACCGGGCGCAGCGAGCGCTCGTAGGTCCACGCGCCGATCTGCTCGCCCTGCGTGTAGCCGGCGCGAACCGCGGTGGCGAAGTGGATGCCCGCCAGGATGCGCGAGGCACCGTTTTCCTGCGCCGCCTCGGAGAAGCTCCAGAAGCGCCGCGTGATGCCGCCGTAGGGCGCACCGCTCGTCATCGAGAAGGCGACGTGATCGGTGCCGAAGAAGCGCGCGAGCACCGCGGCCGCGGCCGCGCCGAGAACGGTGTGCGTCGACGGATAGTCCGGCACCGGCGGCGTACCGAGATAGGGCAGCCAGGAAGCGTCGCTCGTCTCCCGGATCGCCGTGGCGGGACGCCAGTAGTTGAAGTGGTACTTCGCTTCGAAGCCGCCGATGAAGCCGTCGGCCATGGCGAAATTCACCAGCGCGAGCAGGCGCGCGCTTTCCCAGGCGTCGAGGTTCTGCGCCACGGCGACTTCGCGCGCGACGCGGTTCCAGCCCTGGGTCGAGTGCTCGTACCAGAAGCGGGCGATCTCGCTCTGCTCGGCGTTGCGCGTCGACGAGTCCTTGCCGCCGATGGCACGCACTTCGTCGGCCTCAATTCGCGCGCGCTTGCTGCTGGGTGCGAGCGGCGGCACGGGGCGAAATTGCGCGCTCGACTTGAGCACGAACGGCCGGATGGCGCCCCACTGTGCGAATGCTCCCGGCGTAAAGTCCGGCGGCGTCGGGCGGTACTCGCCGGGTTTCTTGCCGGCGACATGCACGACCTTGCGGCTCGCGCCGTCGTCGCGGCGTGCCGCGAGCACCACGGCCGCGGCCTTGCGCCCGGTCTCGAGCCCGGCGAAAGCGGCGCGCCGATCGCTCACGCGCTCCAGCGTGTCCGCGAGCGCCTGGTCGAAGGCGGGCTTCAGCTCGGGCATTAGCGCGACGAGCGACGCGTGCGCCGCTCCCGCGATCGCGGCCTCGGGCGAAGCGCCCGGCGCGGCCGCGGTCTCCGCGCGGTAGGGCTCGTAGCGCCGCTCGATCGCGTTCAGGGCGTCGTGCATTGCGGCATGGACGATCGCGAACGCGCGCGATTCGGTCAGGGGGTCGGTGTCCGCCGCGGCGGAGACGTCGGTCATTACGCGGTTCCAGCGCACGACCTCGTCCGCGCGCACTTGCGCCGCGGCGGCGAGCAGAAGGGAGAAGATCAATGCGGCGAATGCTGGGTGATGCATGAGAAGCTCCGTGGTTTTGGGGAGCGCGCAGCTTAGGCGCCAAGCGTTTCCGCCGGTTTTCAGACGCGCAACGCTTTGTATCGGCCTCGTTATGGCTCGCTATACTGCGGGCGCATGCGACTCGTGGACATCGGCGCGAACCTCACGCACAGCGCGTTTCGCGAAGACCTCGACGCGGTGCTCGCGCGCGCGCGGCAGGCGGGGGTGGAGACGATCATCGTCACCGGCACCACCGTCGATGAAAGCCGGGAAGCGGCGTCGCTCGGGCTTCCATTCACCGCGGGCGTTCATCCTCACCACGCGAAGGATTTCAGCCCACAGACCATTGAGCACCTGAAGTCTCTGGCTGAAGATGCGCACTGCGTGGCGATCGGCGAATGCGGCCTGGACTTCAACCGCAACTACTCGCCGCACCCGGACCAGGAGAAGTGCTGCGTGGCGCAGCTCGAGCTCGGCCTGTCGCTGCGCAAGCCGCTTTTCCTGCACTCGCGCGACGCGCATCCCCGTTTCTCGCAGATCCTGAAAAGCCACGGCGTGAGCCGGGCTGTGGCGCACTGCTTTACCGGGATGCGGGACGAATTGCGCGCGTACCTGGACCTCGGGCTCTACATCGGCATCACCGGCTGGATCTGCGACGAGCGCCGCGGCAAGCATCTGCTCGAGCTGGTGAAGGAGATTCCCGCCGACCGGCTTTTGCTCGAGACGGACGCGCCCTATCTGACGCCGCGCGACTTGAAGCCGCAGCCCAAGGCGCGGCGCAACGAGCCTGCGTTCCTGCCGCACATCCTGAAGACCGTCGCGCGCGCGCTCGGCCGGCCCGCCGAGGAGGTCGCGGCCGAGACGGCGCGCAACGCGAGAACCCTCTTCTCCCTGCATGAATCTGGCTCATCTGCTTCTACGCAGCGCCCGCTGGCTGCCTGAGCGGCCCGCGCTCGCGACCGGCCGAAGGGCCGTTCGGTCCTACCGCCAGATGGCGGAGCGCGTCGCCCGCCTCGCCGCCGGATTAGGCCAGAAGCTGAACCTCGGGCGGGGCGAGCGCGTCGCCCTCGCGATGAAGAACTGCCCGGAGTACTACGAGATCCTCTTCGCCTGCTGGCACGCCGGCCTGACCGCGGTGCCGATGAACGCCAAGCTGCATGCGAAGGAATTCGCCTACATCCTAGAGAACTCGGGCGCGAAGGCGTGCTTCGCGACGCCCGACCTCCAGGGCGCGGTGCCCGGCAGCATTCCTCTGCGGGACATCGACTCGCTCCTCGCCGAGCCGGGCGCGCCGGCGCAGACCAAACCGGACGAGATCGCCTGGCTCTTCTACACGAGCGGCACGACCGGCGTACCGAAGGGAGCGATGTTGACGCACCGGAACATGCTGTTCCAGACGCACGCCTACTTCGCCGACATCGACAAGCTCGGGCCGCAGGACGGCGCGCTGCACGCCGCGCCGCTTTCGCACGGCTCGGGCCTGTACGGCCTGCCGCACTTCGCCGCCGGCGGGGTGAACGTGATGCCCGAGAGCGGGCACTTCGAGGCCAGCGAGATCTTCGAGCTCCTGGAGCACTGGCCGAACCTGTCGTTCTTCGCCGCGCCGACCATGATCGTGCGGCTCCTCGCGAGCCCGGCCGCGCGCATGCCCCGTAACCTGAAGACCATCACCTACGGCGGAGCGCCGATGTACGTCGCGGACTCGTTGCGCGCGATCGAGCTCTTCGGCCCCCGCCTCTACCAGCTCTTCGGCCAGGGCGAAGCGCCCATGACGATCACCGGCTTGCCGCAATCGCTGCACGAGCGGAAGCTCCATCTGGAGTCCTGCGGGTTCGCGCGCACCGGCGTGGAAGTGCGCGTGGTGGATGACAAGGACCGCGATGTCCCCACCGGCGAAATCGGCGAGATCGTGACGCGCTCGGACTGCGTGATGGCGGGCTACTGGAAAGATCCGGAGGCAACCGCGAAAGCGCTGCGTGGCGGCTGGCTGCATACCGGCGACCTCGGCAGCCTGGACGCCGAGGGCTTCCTGACGATCAAGGATCGCTCGAAGGACATGATCATCTCGGGCGGCGCCAACATCTACCCGCGCGAGATCGAGGAGGTGCTGCTGCGGCATCCCGCGGTCGCGGAATGCTCGGTCGTGGGACGACCGCATCCGGAGTGGGGCGAAGAGGTTGTGGCTTTCGTAGTCAAGAAGTCGGATTTGAGAACCGACGAGCTCGATTCCCTCTGCCTGGACAACATCGCCCGCTTCAAGCGACCCCGCGATTACCGCTTCGTCGAGGCGCTGCCGAAGAACAATTACGGCAAGGTACTGAAGACCGAGCTGCGCAAGCTGCTCTAGCGCGTTGCGCCCCGTCCCCGGGTCGGATCGTCGATCATGTTCTTTTCGCGCAGGATGCCGTCCGGGGAAATGTGGGCGAGGAACCAGCGCGGCAACGGGAAGCCGGGGATGAGCAGCGGATAGGTCCAGATTTCGTCGCCGCTCGTCCGCTGCTTCATCGGCCTGTACGGCGGCCCGAGGAGGTCCAGGACTTCCTCGGCGCGCGTCGCGCCGGGCTTGAGTTTCTCCATGTTCTCGGGCGTGAGGCGCTGCTCCAGCGCGATCAGCTTTCCGTCGGACCCGATGCGCGCCGCATAGGTGGCATGGCCGAAGGGAAGGCGCGGATAGTAGTAGACCGTCTCGCCCCCCGCAGCGCGGCGCTTGTCGGCGGCTGGTCCCATCACCGCTTCCACTTCCGCCGCGGTCGAATGTCCGGGCACAAGTCCCCTGCCGTCGTAGCTTGCGCAGCCGGCGACGAGCAGGACGAGAACAAGGCGTCTCAAGCTGCCCTAGGGCGGCGTGGCGCGCCCGCTGCCGCGCACGTAGTTCGGGTCGTCCATCAGGTAGGCCTCGCGCAGCACCCCGTCGGGCCCGATCGTGGCGAGGAACCACTTGGGGGTCGGCGCATCGTGCACCCGCATCGGATAGGTCCAGATCACGCTACCGGTGCGCGCCTGCTTCATCGGCTCGTACGGCGGCCCGAGCAGGTCCAGCACCTCGTCGCCGCGCGTCACGCCCACCTTGAGCTTCTCGATGTTTTCGCGCGTGAGCCGTTGCTCGAGGGCGACCAGCTTTCCGTCGGACGCGATGCGCGCCGCGTAGGTCGCGTAGCCCCACGGCAGGCGCGGAAAGTAGTAGACGGTCTCGCCGCCGGCGCCGGGACGCTTGTCGGCCGCACGCCCCATCACCGCCTCGACCTCGGCCGCGGTCGACTGGCCGGCCACCAGCGGCCTGCCCTCAAAGCTCGCACAGGCGGCGAGGAGTACTGTAATCACAAGAAGAGCGCTTCTCATAAGACCTCGATGATCTTGCGCGCCGGGTCCACGCGTACCCGGTCGCCGGTCTTCACCACCTCGCGCGGATGCGGTGTCCATCCAGCGGTGATCGGGATGCCGGCGAACACCGCGCCCTGGACCATCACCGGGTTGGTCACACCGAATACAAACGCTTTGGGCGCGATTTTCTTCCACTTGATGTCATAGAACGCCCAGCCGGCGGCGATGCCGCCCTTGGCACTCGGGAAAAAGCAGATCTTGTCGACGATGCTCAGGCCTTCGAGCTTGTGGCCGGGCTTGGTAATCACGCCGGTCCAGCGGTCGAGGTCGTAACGGGGCGAGAAGCCCTCTTCCGACACCAGCGCCTCGCCTTCCACCAGCGGGCCGAATGCCTGCCTTACTTCAATACGCCGCTGCACGCGATCTCCACGCAATCGGCGGTGCGCCGCAGGATGGTGTTGAAGCGGTGCGCGCCGATGATGTTCACGATCTTCGCCGAGTTCGACACCATGTTGCTCCAGCGGTTGGCCTGACGCATCGCCGAGAGGTTCTGCAGGATGTAGAAGCAAACCCCTTCGAGGATGGTCACGCCCGCGTCCTCGAGCGCCGCGGCATAGCCGAGCGTGCGCGACTGCGCGAGCACCGCGCCGTTGGTGGTGACGAAGCAGCTCGAGCCGGCCTTCACTTTTCTGCCGTCGAAGAGCTGCGCAAGCCGCTTCATCTCCAGCAGCGACTGCTGCGGCCCCGAGAACACCACCAGCCGCGCGTCGCCATCCCCGAGGCGGTAGCTGCCGTAGACCGCGGCGATGTCGGCGTCGTCGACGCGCAGGCGCTCGCGCGGCGCCTGGCGTCCCAGTGCCGCTTCGATCGAGGGCGCCTCGGGCGTCACGCCGACGAAGTGGAACATGCCCATCGAGCCGTAGCTCGCGAGAGCCGCGCCGAGGTGCTTGAGCTCGTCCGCCGAGGGCGGCCGGCGGGAGCCGTGAAACACGGGCACGGCGAAATAGTCCTGGTGCGCTTCGCCGACGATCTTGCCGACCGCGCCCCAGTCGGCAAGGTCGTCGAGCTTCGCGGTCAGTTCCACCGTGAACGAGCCGAGGCGATGTTCCTTCAGATGGAAGCCGTATTCGGGCGTGCGGCCGGTGAGCGCCGCGGCGAGCGCGGCGGGCCCGGATTCGAAGTTCGAGCGCGCGCCGAACACCGAGTTGGCGTAGATCACGGTG
>DASRIR010000300.1:0-22163 GCA_035649875.1 Burkholderiales bacterium
GGCGTAGGTCGAGAACTTGTAGCCGCGGCGGTATTCGAACTTGTCCACCGCCTTCATCAGGCCGATGTTGCCTTCCTGGATCAGGTCGAGGAACTGCAGGCCGCGGTTGGTGTACTTCTTGGCGATCGAGATCACCAGGCGTAGGTTGGCCTCGGTCATCTCGCGCTTCGCGCGCCGCGCCTTGGCCTCGCCGGTCGACATCTGCTTGTTGATCTCCTTGAGATCGCGCACCGGGATGCCGATCTTCTGCTGCACCGCCTGAATCTTCGAGAGGAGCTCGAGCACCGAGGGCTCGACCCGGCGCAGCGACTCGCTCCACGGCTGCGTGCCGTTGATCTCGTTGGTGAGCCAGCGCTTGGAGCCTTCGGTGCCGGCGAACACCTTGATGAAGTGCTGGCGCGGCATCTGCGCCTTGTCGACCGAGATGTCGTGGATCTCGCGCTCGTGTCGCCGGATCTCGTCGACCAGGCTGCGCACGCTGTCGGACAGCCGCTCGACCGTGCGCGCGGTGAAGCGGATGGTCATGAGCTCGGTGGAGATCTGGTCGCGCGCGCGGAGGTAGTCCTTGTCTTTCGAGCCCTTGTGCTCGAGCGCCTTGAGCAGCTTCTCGTACAGCCGGCGGATGCGCGCGAACTTCTCGAGCGCCTCGCCCTTGAGCTTGAGCATGCTCGCGGACTGCGCGGCCTCGGCGGCTTCTTCGTCCTCGCCCTCTTCTTCCTCGATCTGCGCCTCTTCGTCCTCGGGCGTGGCCTCGGCCTTCTTCGGGTCGAAGTCGTCTTTCGCGTTTGGATCGATCAGGCCGTCGACCACTTCGTCGATGCGCAGCTCGTCCTTCTCCACCTTGTCGGCGAGGTCGAGGATCTCGTGCACCGTGGTCGGGCACGCGCTGATCGCCTGGATCATGTGGCGCAGGCCTTCCTCGATCCGCTTGGCGATCTCGATTTCGCCCTCGCGCGTGAGGAGCTCGACCGAGCCCATCTCGCGCATGTACATGCGCACGGGGTCGGTGGTGCGGCCGAACTCGGAATCGACGGTAGAGAGCGCGGCCTCGGCCTGCTCTTCCACGTCCTCGTCGGGCTGCGCCACCGGCTGGGCGTCGGAGGCGATGAGCAGCGTCTCCTGATCCGGCGCCTGGTCGTAGACCTGGATCCCCATGTCGCCGAACGTGGAGATGATGGCCTCGATCTGCTCGGCGTCGACCAGGTCGTCGGGCAGATGGTCGTTGATTTCCGAGTAGGTAAGGAAGCCGCGCTCCTTGCCCAGCTTGATCAGGTTCTTGAGCCGCGTGCGGCGGGTCTCGGCGTCTTCCTTGGGAAGCTCCGCCGGGATGAGCCACGCGTCCTTGCCGCCGCGGCGGCCGCCGCGGCCACGCTTGCCTTTGCCCTTGACCTCGGCGACCTTCGCCTCGAGGAGCTCGAGCGCCGCCTTGGCGCTCTTGATCGGGGTCTTCGCCGCCTTGGCGGCCCGGGGGTCGAGCTTCGCCTCGACCTTGGGCGCCGGGGCGGCCTTGGGCGCCACGCCCTTGCGAGCCTTGGGGGAGAGCTTCTTTGCCGGGACCGGCTTGCGCGCGGCCCGGATCTTCGCCTTCAGACGCTTGACGACCTTGGCCTTCTTCTTGGCCGCACGAACCTTCTTCACCTTCTTCCGCTTCGGAACCATCAATCCCCCGGGTTAATGCACGCGCCTAACTACCTGAGTCGCCGCCAAAAATCGAACCGCACATTATATGTGACCAATCATGCGCTTGGAAGTGCCCCGCGCAGCCTTTGGTACGCCAGGTTCTTCTCATTGAACACCACGAGGTCTTCCCTGGAGCTCAGCCTGCCGCGCAAGTCGTCGAGCTCCTTCTTGCGCTGACGGATGTCGATCTGGGTGAGGGCGTGCTGGAACTCGCTGCGCACAGCCTCGGCGTCGAATGCGAGCTCCTCGCCATATCTCTGGGCTTTCAACACCGTTTCAAGACAGGAATTCCCGCTGAGCGCGTCCATCAGGAGGGGAAAGCTCAGCTCCTCCTCGGCCGCCTCGCAGTGCCGGCGGATTTCGAGCAGGGCCCGGGTCTCGGCGCGGTCCGGGGCCAGCCGCTCCGGATCGATGTGCTCCACCAGCGTGAGGTCGCTGAGGAGCGCCGTCAGCAGGCTCCATTCCAGCGAGCTTGGCGCATCGGTGCTCGGCCGCCGCGGCGCCGGGCGCGAGAAGCGCGGGCGCTGCGGCAGCTCGAGCAGCCCGTGGATCTCCCCCTCGCCGACGCGGGCGAGCTGCGCCACCTCGTTGATCAGCTGGAGCCGCAGCGCGGGCGCGGTGATCTTCTGGATGTGCGGCTTGGCCATCGACACGAAGCGCGCGCGCCCTTCCGCGGTCCCGAGGTCGTTCTCGGCCCGCAGCTGGGCGAGCAGGAATTGCGACAGCGTCTCGGCCTCGCGCACGCGCGTCTCGAACGCCTCCCTGCCGTGCTTGCGCACGTACGTATCCGGGTCTTCGCCGTCCGGCAGAAACAGGAACCGGACCGGCTTCTGGTCGGGCGCGAGCGCCAGACTCACCTCCAGCGCGCGCCATGCCGCCTTGCGCCCCGCGGCATCGCCGTCGAAGCAGAACACCAGCTCGTCAGTCAGCCGCAGGAGCTTCGAGACGTGCACCGGCGTGGTCGCGGTTCCCAGGGTGGCCACCGCGTAGCCCACGCCGAACTGGGCGAGCGCCACCACGTCCATGTACCCCTCCACCACCAGCACCCGGCCGGCGGTGCGGATCGCTTCGCGCGCCTGCGGCAAGCCGTAGAGCTCGCGCCCTTTCTCGAACAGCGGCGTCTCCGGCGAGTTCAGGTACTTCGGCTCGCCCTTGTCGAGGATGCGGCCGCCGAAGCCGATCACCGCGCCGCGCGCGTTCAGGATCGGGAACATGACGCGGTCGCGAAAGCGGTCGTAGCGCTTGCCCTCGTTTTCGATGACGAGGCCGACCTCGACCAGGCTCTTGTCCTGGTAGTCCGGGAAAGTCTCCTCCAGCGCCTGCCAGTCGTCCGGTGCGTAGCCGATCCGGTACCGCGCGGCGATTTCCCCCGTCAAGCCCCGGCCCTTGAGGTACTCGATGGCGCGCGGGGACTTCTTCAGCTCGGCGCGGTAGTACCCCATCGCCTTTTCCATCAGCGCGTAGAGGTCGGGCTCGCGCTCCTTGCGCGCCGCCTCCTCGGGGCTGCGCGGCTGCGATTCGGGCACCTGCATGCCGACTTGCGAGGCGAGGTCTTTCACCGCGTCGACATAGCCCAGCGACGCGTACGCCATGAGGAAACCGATCGCATTCCCGTGCACGCCGCAACCGAAGCAGTGATAGAACTGCTTGGCCGGGCTCACGCTGAAGGAGGGGGTCTTCTCGTTGTGGAACGGGCACAGCCCCACGTAGTTCGCGCCCGCCTTGCGCAGCTGGACGTAGCGTTGCACCACGTCCACGATGTCGACCCGATTGAGCAGGTCCTGCTTAAACGAGTCGGGGATCACACCCCGTTTTTATCCCGAAAGCTTGCTTTTGACTAGGTTGGAAACCTTGCCCATGTCGGCCTTGCCGGCGAGCCGCGGCTTGAGAACGGCCATCACCTTGCCCATGTCCTTGATCCCGCCCGCACCGGATTGCGCGATCGCGTTGGCCACTTCCTGCTGTACTTCCGCGTCGCTCATCTGCCGGGGAAGATAGCCCGTCAGCACTTCCAGCTCGAATTTCTCCGCGTCGGCCAGATCCTTGCGCGAGGCCTGCTCGAATTGCGCGATCGACTCGCGGCGCTGCTTGATCATTTTCTCGACCACGGTGGTGACTTCCGCGTCGTCGAGCTCCTTGCGCTCGTCGACCTCGCGCTGCTTGATCGCGGCGAGAATCAGGCGCACGGCCGACAGGCGAGCGGAATCCTTCGCCCGCATGGCGGCTTTCATGTCTTCGGTGATTTTGTTTCTTAAGGAGATACGGCTTACTTCAGTACAGCTTCTGCGGAAGCATCTGGCTGCGCAGACGCTTGTGGTGCCGCTTGACCGCCGCGGCGAGCTTGCGCTTGCGCTCGGCGGTCGGCTTCTCGTAGTACTCCCGCGAGCGCAGCTCGGTGAGAAGACCGGTCTTCTCCACGGTGCGCTTGAAGCGGCGCATCGCCACTTCGAAGGGCTCGTTTTCCTTGACGCGTACGGTCGGCATTAACTTCTCGATCCGAAAAAGGGGCTGCATTGTAGCAGAATGGCCTCGTGCTGATCCTCGGCATCGAGACCTCGTGCGACGACACCGGCGTGGCGCTTTACGATAGCCGCGCAGGCCGGTTGGTCTCGCACGCGGTGCACTCGCAGACCGCGGTGCACCAGGTCTACGGCGGGGTGGTGCCGGAGCTGGCTTCGCGCGACCACATCCGCCGGCTCGTCCCGTTGACGAGGAAGGTGCTCGGCGACGAACGCTCGGTCGACGGGATCGGGTATACCGAGGGGCCGGGGCTCGCGGGGGCCTTGTTAGTGGGCGCTTCTTTCGCGCACGCCCTCGCCCTTTCCTGGGGGGTGCCGGCAGTCGGTATCCACCACCTCGAGGGTCACCTGCTCTCGCCGCTGCTATCGGCCCATCGACCCGACTTCCCGTTTCTCGCGCTCCTCGTATCCGGCGGGCACACCCAGCTCATGCGCGTGGACGGCGTTGGCAAATACGAATTGCTGGGCGAAACCCAGGACGATGCCGCGGGCGAGGCGTTCGATAAGACCGCCCAGCTCCTCGGTCTCGGCTATCCGGGCGGACCGGCGCTCTCCAGGCTCGCGGAGCACGGCAAGCCGGGCCGCTACCGCCTGCCGCGCCCGATGATCGCCGCGGGACTCGACTTTAGCTTCTCAGGCCTGAAGACCGCGGTGGCTACGCTCGTCAAGACCGGGAATCCGCAGCCCGCCGATCTGGCGCGCGCCTTCGTCGACGCGATCGTGGAAGTGCTCGTCGCCAAGTGCGCGCGCGCGGTCGAGACGAGCGGCCTCACTCGGCTGGTGGTGGCGGGCGGCGTCGGCGCCAACCGGCAGCTGCGCGCAGCGCTGGACGCCGAAGCGGCGCGCCGCGGGTTCGATGTGTTCTACCCCGAGCCCGAGCTGTGCACGGACAACGGCGCGATGATCGCCTTCGCCGCGGCGCTCAGGCTCGAGAAAACCGCCCCGCGAGAGCACTGCTTTACGGTGAAGCCGCGCTGGGACCTGAAGGGCTAGCTTTCTTCTCGCCCAGGCGCGGCTCGGTGCCCGCCAGCAGCCGCGCGATGTTGGCCTTGTGGCGCCAGGCGAGAAGCGCCGCCATCACCCCCACCACGAGCGCGCTCTGCCATCCGAGGAGAAAGGCGGTGGCCAAAGGCGCGAAGAGCGCCGCGACAAGCGCCGCGAGCGACGAATAGCGCAGGCACGCGGCGATCAGCAGCCAGGTGGCAATGGTGCCCAGGCCGACGCGCCAGTCGAGCGCGAGCAACACGCCCGCCGCAGTCGCCACGCCCTTGCCGCCCTGGAAACGATGGAACACCGGGAACAGGTGCCCGAGAAACGCCGCGAGCCCGGCGAGCGCCAGCTCGCCGGTCAGGAAAGAGGCGATCCACACCGCGGCCCATCCCTTGCCGGCGTCGCCCACGAGCGTGATCACCGCGGCGGCGTTCCGGCCGGAGCGCAGCACGTTGGTGGCGCCGGGATTCCTCGAGCCGTAGCTGCGCGGATCGGGCAGTCGCAGCAGCCAGCTCACCACGATCGCAAACGAGATCGATCCGATGCAATACGCGGCGAAGATCGCGGCAGCGGTCTGCATTCCCGCGCGATTCTATAGAATCGTGCCGGTCATGGACGCGATCGTCATCCGCGACCTGCGGGTTGAGACGCTGATCGGTATCCACCGCCGCGAACGCCACGTGCCGCAAACGGTGTCGATCGACCTCGAGATCGGCGTCCCGGGCACGACGGTGTTCGCCACCGACAAGGTGGCCGACACCATCGACTACGAGCAGGTCGCGCTCCGGATCAAGGATCTCGCCGCGGGTGGCCACTTCCGCCTGGTCGAGACTTTCGCCGACCGCATCGCGGCGCTGCTGATGGAAGACTTCGGTGCGCCGTGGGTCAAAGTGAGCGCGGCAAAAATCGGCATCCTCGCCAACGCCAAGTTCGTCGGCGTCACGATAGAGCGACGTCGACCAGGGTAAGCGCGAGCGCGCGCGGCAGGTCCGCGCTGAGGATTTTGACCAGCAGGCCGCGCCGCCCGCCGTTGATGTAGATCTCGGCGAGCCCGAGGATCGAGCGCTCGGCGAACACCGGCAGGTTCTTACGCGTTCCGAACGGAGAGGTCCCGCCGACCTGGAAGCCGGTATGGCGCTGCGCGACTTCCGGCGCGCACGGCTCGACGCGCTTGCGGCCGGCCTGGCGCGCCAGGTTCTTGGTGGAAACCTTGCGGTCGCCGTGCATGAGGACGATGAGCGGCCTGCGCGCCTCGTCCTCCATCACCAGCGTCTTTACGATGTGATGCTCGGACACGCCGAGCGATTGCGCCGGTACTTCGGTGCCGCCGTGCTCGACATATTGGTACTCGTGCTCGGAGAACCGGATTCCGTGCTCCTTCAGGAATGCGGTGGCCGGCGTCATCCTCGCGGGTGGTGCTTGGCATGCAGCGCCTTCAGGCGCTCGCGCGCAACGTGCGTATAGATCTGGGTGGTGGAAATATCCGCATGCCCAAGAAGCAGCTGCACTACGCGCAGGTCGGCGCCGTGGTTGATCAGGTGCGTGGCGAACGCGTGCCGCAGCACGTGCGGCGAGAGCTTCTTGCCTGGAATCGCGCGCGCGCCGTAGCGGCGGATGAGGTGCCAGAACGCCTGCCGCGTCATGCCGCCGCCGCGCGCGGTAACGAAGAGCGCCGCCGCTTTGCTTTTTCTTTGCTGCAGATACGTCGATATCCAGTGTGCGGCTTCCTCGCCCAGGGGAACCAGGCGCTCCTTGGCGCCCTTGCCCACGACCCGTACCACGTTGGCGTCCAGGTTCACCTCGAAGGTCTTGAGCCCGACCAGCTCCGAGACGCGCAGCCCGGTCGCGTAGAGCGTCTCCAGCATCGCGCGGTCGCGCAGGCCGAGCGGCGTGGCGACCTGCGGCGCCGCGAGCAGCGCCTCGACGTCGGACTCGGACAGCGACTTCGGAAAGCGCGGCGTGCGTTTGGGCGGGTCGAGCTTGAGCGTCGGGTCGGTCTTGATGTGCCGCTCGCGCAGGCAGTACCGATAGAAGCGCTTCAGCGTGGAAACGCGCCGCGCCGCGCTCGATGCGCGTCCCTTGCAGGAACCGAGGTAGCCGAACAGGTTTTCCTCCGAAACCTGAACCAGAGGCTTGCCTTTGACAAACCGGGAAAGCTGCTCGAGGTCGGCCCGATACGAGGCGATGGTATTGCGCGAGAGGCCGTCTTCGAGCCACAACGCGTCGCAGAACGCGTCGAGCAGCCGGTCGCTCAGTTTGGTTCTTATGGCCTCAGTTCGAATTCGGGCGCCTCGTGCATCAGCAGCCAACGCTTGACCTCCAGCAGATAGCCCCCGGTCGCGTGGCCGAAGCCGCCGATGCCGTCGGCGGCGACCACGCGGTGGCAGGGAATCACGATCGGCAGGCGATTGTCGCCGCAGGCCTGGCCGATCGCGCGCGCATCAGCACCGAGCTCGCGCGCGAGCTCGCCGTAGGTGCGGGTGCTTCCGCGCGGAATCGCGCACATCGCGTCCCATACGCCGCGCTGCAAGTCTGACCCGACCACCGTCACGGGCAGCTCGAACTTCGTGTCCGGGTCGTTGCGGTAGCGCTCGAGCTGCCGGGCCGCGCGCTCGGCCAGCGCGTTCGTCGGTGCTACCGGCGCCGCGGCAACAGGCAAGAACCGGATCTCCACCACGCGCTCGTGGCGCGTCGCGACGGCGACCCTCATCTTCGGGAACGCGACGACTACGTCGTACACAGCTTCTCGATCTGCGCCACGAGCTCGTCGGGAACTTCGATGCCTTTCTTCGCGGACGCTTCCGATGCAAAGCGGCGCGCGCCGGGCAGCCGGACTTCCGGATCCGCGAGCATGGCGCTCACCACGGCTTCTGTTCTTTCAAAATATTTATCAAGACCAGCCAACCCGCTCGGATCGATCGCGATGAAGGCCTGGCCGATGCGCGGGCGGTTGCCGTCCTCGGAGAAGAACGAGTCCGCCTCGGGGCCGATCGCCGAGCCGGTGAGCGCGGCGCAGATCAGCTCGAACATGAGGCCCAGCATCGCGCCCTTCGCGCCGCCGATCGGGAACAGGCTCCCGTGCTCGATCGCTTCCTTCGGGTCGGTGGTCGGCTTGCCGTGGCGGTCGAGCGCCCAGCCTTCGGGAATGCGCTCGCCCTTGCGCATCGCCATCATGATCCGACCGCGAACCACGGTGGTCAGCGCCAGGTCGATGATCAGCGGCTGCTTGTTGCTCCGGGGAAACACGCCCGCCACCGGGTTGGTGCCGAACAGCGCCTTCTTGCCGCCCCAGGCCGGAATCGCCGCCGGCGAATTGGTGAACGCAAGACCGACCAGGCCGGCTTCGGCGATTGGCTGGAGATGGATCCCGAGCACGCCGACGTGGGCGCTATTGCGGATTCCGGCGAAGCCGATGCCGTTGCGCCGCGCGCGCTGGATCGCCTCGTCGACCGCCCACTGCGCCGAGACATAGGGCAGGCCGTCGCGGTTGTCGATCAGGCACACCCCCGCGCGCTCGGCCACCATCGCCGGCTGCGCGGCGCCGTCGGCGCGCCCCTTGCGCAGCATCCCGCAGTAGAACGGCACGCGCGACATGCCGTGCGTTGGCAGGCCTTGTTCCTCGGCGCGAACCAGGTGGCGCGCCGCGGCCTCGGCCATCTTAGAATTGGCCCCCGCCCTTTCCAGGGCAACGCGCGCCAGGCGCAGCAGGTCTTGCGCGTTCTTCTTCACAGCGAGGATTCTAAGGCCATGGGAAAAATCATCGAACTGACCGCATCCGACGGCCACAAGCTCGCCGCCTACCGCGCCGACCCCGCGGGCAAACCGCGCGGCGCGATCGTCGTCATCCAGGAAATCTTCGGCGTCAACAGCCACGTCCGCTCGGTCGCCGACGGCTTCGCGGCCGACGGCTACCTCGCGATCGCGCCGGCGATGTTCGACCGCGTGCAGAAGAACTTCGAAGTCGGCTATACGCCGCCCGACATCGAGAAGGGGCGCGATCTGCGCGCCAAGATCACGCCCGACATGGCGATGAAGGACGCGCAGGCCGCGGTGAACGAAGCCAAGAAGGCGGGCAAGGTCGGCATCGTCGGCTACTGCTGGGGCGGGTTCGTCGCCTGGATGGCCTCGGCCAAGGTGAGCGGCCTCTCGGCCGCGGTGCCCTACTACGGCGGCGGAATCCTCGACAACGCCGACATCGAGCCCACGGTGCCGGTGATGGCGCACTTCGGCGAGAAGGACACGATGATCCCGGTCGCCGGCGTGAAGAAGCTCGCCGAGAAGCACAAGAAGCACGAGGTATTCATCTACCAAGCCGACCACGGCTTCAACTGCGACCAGCGCGGCTCGTACCACGCCGCCTCGGCCAAGCAGGCGCGCGAGCGGACGCTAGAGTTTTTCCGGAAGCACGTCGGCTAGCAGGGCGGCGCGGAAGCGCTCCTTGAGCAGCACGCCGTCGTGCGGCGGCAGCACGAGCGGCAGCTTTTCCGCCTTGACCTTGACCTGGGCGAAGTGCGGGCCTTTCTTCGCATGAATTGCGGTACGCAGGCGGGTAACCGCCGCTTGCGTCACGACGACCCTTGAATCCTTGAAGCCGCACGCGCGGGCCACGGCCGCGAGGTCGATGCCGTGCGCGGTGTGCGTGCTCTGCATCCCGGTCTCGCCGTAGCGCTCGTTGTCGATCACCACGATCGTGAGATTGGCCGGACGCTGCACGCCGATGGTGGCGAGCGCGCCCAGGCCCATCAGCATCTCGCCGTCGCCGGTGATGACGAGCACGCGGCGGCGCGGCTGGGCAAGCGCAAGCCCGAGGCCCATCATCGCCGCCTGGCCCATCGCGCCCCAGGTCGGGAAGCTGAGCGGCGAGTCGCCGGCGGCAGTGATATCCCAGGCTGTGGAGCCCAGGCCCGCGACCACGAGCAGGTCCTTCCGCTCGCGCAGCAGCTGCTGGACCACCTCGCGGCGGCGCAAGGCGCTCATTGCGTGCGCTGCTCCTGGAAACTCTTGATGCCGATCACGCTCTGCGAGACCAGCACGGCAGCCGCTTCTTGCCGCGCGAACGCCTCGGCCACGAGCGGCGCCACTTCCTTCGCATCGGAAGCGCGGCGCACCTTGATCCCCATGGTCTCGAGCACCTGGCTGGTCGCGCGGCCCATCGGCACCTGCCACGGGTTGAACTCGCCCTGCTCGCCGCGCATGGTGACGATCATGACCAGCGGAAAGCGGCAGACCTGCACCATGCCGAGCACGTTGATCAGGTTGCCGACGCCACTCGACTGCATCAGGAGCACGCTTTTCTGCCCGCCGAGCCAGGCGCCCACCGCCAGCCCGATGCCTTCTTCCTCCGTCGTCAGGACCACCGCGCGCATCTTCTTGTCCGCCTGGCAGAGCTCGATCAGGCGCTTGTGGCCGGCGTCGGGCACGTAGCCGACGACGCGCACGCCGGCGACGATCAGCTCGCGGTGGGTTTCTTCAGGCCACATTTCGAAGCAACGTTTGTCCGGGCCGCACGCGAGTGAAAGCGACAGGTCGCATCGAAACAACTCCGTCCTTGATGCTGGTGAACGTGGACTGCTCAAGCGGCCCGCACTCGGGAAAGTCGGAGCGAAAATGCGCGCCGCGCGAATCGCGGCGCACGACCGCCGCGGTAGCGATCGCGCGGCTCACGGCGATCAGGCTCTTCAGGTTCAGCCAGTCGTGCCAGCTGAGATTGAACGCGCGCTCGCCGCCGGGAAGCGAGCAGGCGTCGAGCGCGCGCTCGAGCGCGTTGAGGTCGGCTTGCGCCTGCAGCAGGCCCGCCGCGTCGCGCTCGATCCCGACCTTCTCCCACATCAGGTCGTAGAGCTTCTCGCGGATCGACTCGAGATTCCCGGCCGCGCCGCGCGCGAACGGCCGCTCGCAGAATTGCACCGCGGCATCGATCGCGGCGCGATCGGGCTCGGCAAGCGCGACGTTCTTCACCCACGAGGCCATCGCGTCGCCCGCGACCGCGCCGAACACCGTGGAATTGGCCACGCCGTTGCCGCCGAGGCGGTTCGCGCCGTGCACCCCGCCCGAGTCCTCGCCGGCGACGAAAAGGCCGGGCAGCGTGGTGCTGCAATCGGCCGCAAACTCGACGCCGCCCATCAGGTAGTGCGCGGTCGGCACCACTTCCACCAGGCCGCCCGCGAGATCGAAGCCGCAATCGGCGCAGCGCTCGACCATGCCCCGGAAGTCTCTTGCCACGTTCTCGGCGCCGAGGTGCGCCATCGAAAGGTAGAGGCCGCCGTGCGGCGTGGTCTTGCCCTTGCGAATTTCGCTGAACATGGCGCGCGACACCACGTCGCGCGTGGCGCGCTCGCCTTTCGGGTCATAGCGCGGCATGAACCGCTCCTTCGACCCGTTCAGCAGGTACCCGCCGGCGCCGCGCAAGCCTTCCTCGAGCACCGTGCCGGTCATGCGCGTGTGCGTGCCGGCAAGGAGACCCGTGGGATGAAACTGCACCATCTCCATATCGCGCAGCGCAAGTCCCGCGCGCATGGCCATCGCGAGGCCGTCGCAGGTCTTGTCGCCGGATGGCGTGTGGTACTTGTACATCGTCGGTCCGCCGCCGGTCGCGAGCAGAACGGCCTTTGCGCGCACCAGGACGTATTCGCCGGTGCGCATGTCGATGAAAAGCACGCCGGCAATGCCGGTGTTGGAAGAATTTTTTATCAGCTCGACTGCCCGATGTTCCTCGAGGCGCCCGATTTTTCTCGACCACACCTGCTCGGCAAGGCGATTGATGATTTCGATTCCGGTGAGGTCGCCTTTGTGCACCGTGCGGTCGAAGGTCTGGCCGGCGAAGGCCTTCTGATGGATGGTGCCGTCCGGGTTGCGGTCGAAGAAGCAGCCGAGCTCGTTCTCGAGCTCGTGGATCCTCTCCACCGCGAGCGTCACGAGCTTCCAGGCGAGCTCCTGGTCCGAGAGCCACGCGCCGCCGACGATCGTGTCCATGAAATGGCGCTCGACCGAGTCCTCGCGCGCGAGCGCCACGTTGTATCCGCCCTGCACCATGCGCGTGCAGCCGCACTTGCCGAGCAAGCCCTTGACCGCCACGGCGATCGAGAGCTCCGGCGCCGCCTTGTGCGCATGCAGCGCGGCGAAGAGGCCCGCGCCGCCGGAGCCGAGGATCAGGATGTCGCGGTCGAGGGTTTTCGCAACCATTGGCTGGCGAGGACCATCGCGACCAGCGTGAAGCCGACCGCGTCGAACAGCGTCTTCGGATAGACCAGGAGCACCCCGGCGATCAGGAGCATCAAGCGCTCGTAGGCCCGGGTCTTCTTGAACAGCCATCCCTGGAATGCGCCGCACAGCGCCATGATGCCGACCGCGGCGGTAAAGGTGACGAGCGCGATCGAGCCCCAGTTCGCGTCGGCCAGGGTCTTGAACGAGCCGGTGAGCAGCAGCCCAGTGCCGCTCGGGTCGAGCACGAACATGAACGGCACCAGGAACGCGGGAGTGGTGTACTTCCAGCACTGGAGCGTGGTCTTGTAGGGATCGCCGCCGGTGATCGCCGCTGCCGCGAAGGGCGAGAGCGCGGTAGGCGGCGAGACCTCGGACAGCACCGCGTAGTAGAAGATGAACATGTGCGCGGCGAACTCCGGCACCTTGAGCGCGATCAGCGCCGGGGCGGCGATCACCGCGCAGATGATGTACGACGCGGTGACCGGCACGGCGAGGCCGACGATCCATACGATGAGCGCGGTGTAGATCGCGGTCAGGAGGAGCGAGTTTCCGGCATAGGCGAGCACGATCGAGCTGAACTTGAGCCCCAGGCCGGTGAGGGTCACCACGCCGACGATCAGGCCGGCGCCCGCGCAGGTCGCCGCGACGTTGAGCACCGACATCGAGCCGCCCTGCAGCGCCTTCGACAACCCGGAGTGGGTCAGGTTTTTCCAGAAAGGCCGCTTCTCAAACGTCAGCAGCGCGGTGTCGCGGCGCAGGAAGCTCGTCGCGAGCGCCACCACGGTGGCCCAGAACACCGAAAGCTCCGGCGAGAAGCCCATCAGCATGAACGCGATGATCGAAACCAGCGACAGGAAGTGGTACCAGTACTTCTTCGACAGGCTCCACGCGCTCTCGACCGCGCCGAAGGTCACGTCCTTCATGCCGAACTTGCGCACGTCGATCTCGACCATCAGGAAGAGCGTGAGGTAGAACAGGCAGGTCGGAATGACCGCCATCAGCACGACATCCAGATACGAGATCTTGAGGAACTCGGCGATGATGAAAGCGGCGGCGCCGAGCACCGGCGGCGAGATGATCGCGCCCAGGCCGCCGGCGGAGAGCAGCCCGCCCGCCTCTTCCCTGCTGTAGCCGACCTTGGCGAGCATCGGCGCGGCCACCGCGCCGAGCGTCACGGTGGTGGCGACGCCCGAGCCGGAGGGCCCGCCGAGCAGGAACGAGGCGAGCGTCACCGTGCGCCCGGCGCTGGTGGGCTTGCCGCCCATCGCCGAGAACGAGAAATCGATGAAGAACTTGCCGGCGCCGGAGAACTGCAGAAACGCACCGTAGATGGTGAACAGGATGATGAGCGTGGAGGACACGTTCACCGCGGTGCCGTAGATGCCCTCCAGCGTCATATACATGTGGCCGATGAGGCGCGGCACCTCGTAGCCCTTGTGCGTCCACGGCGCCGGCAGGTACGGGCCGAAGAACGCATAGGCGAGAAAGCAGGCCGTGATGACGGGCAGGATCCAGCCCGTGGTGCGCCGCATCGCCTCCAGCACCAGCACTACCAGCAGCACGCCGAACGCGATGTCCCAGTCGTTCGGCAGGATCGAGCGGTCGAAGAAATCGTCGCCGCCGGAGATCAGGTACACCGCGGTGGCAACGCCGGCCAGCGCGAGCGCCCAGTCCCACCACATCACGCGGTGCCGGAAGCGCCGCGCGACCGGAAAGATCAGGAACGTCAGAAACAGCACGAAAGCAACGTGCGTGGCGCGCAAGTGCTCGGGCCGCACGATCGCGTAGGCGGTGTACAGGTGGAAGAGCGACATCACGATCGCCACCACCGCGACCAGCGCGGCGAGCCAGCCGGCGAGCTTGTTGTGCACGCCCTCCTCGCGCTCGATCATCTCCTCGGCGCGCGCGAGCGCCTCTTGGCTCACCTCGGCGGCGGGCTGGTGAATGCGCAGCGTTTCTTCGCTCATCGCTCTCCCCCTACCAACGAAAAAGCCCGAGAAGCGGGCTTTTCAACAAAAAAGCCCGCTTCGCGGGCTTTCTCGTGACCTCGGTCACTTCTAGTCGAGCTTGACGCCCTTCTCTTTGAAATAGCGCACCGCGCCCGGGTGCCAGGGAATACCGCCGGCCGCCGCGCTCTTCTGGTTCTCGAGCTTGAAGTTCTCGGCTTCCTTGTGCACGCGGATCAGCTCTTCGCGGTGATCGAATACCGCCTTGACGATGTTGTAGGCGGTCTTCTCGTCCATGTTCTGGTGCGCCACCAGCAGGTTCATCACCGTGGCCTGGGGGTTGTCGGCGGCCATGCCGTTGTAGGTCTCCTTCGGGATGCGGTCCTCCACGTAGAGCTTGCCGTACTTCTGGTTCATCTTGTCGACGAGATTGCTATGGTCGATCAGCTTGATCTTCACGCCCGGCGAGTGGGCGAGGTCGCTCACCGCCGCCGTGGGCAGCCCGCCGACCCAGAAGAACGCGTCGATCTTGCGGTCCTTGAGCGCGTTCGCCGATTCGGCCACGCCGAGCCGCTCGCGCTTCATGTCCTTGTCCTTGTCGAGGCCCGCGGCCTCGATCACGCGGAACGCCATCACCTCAGTGGCGCTGCCGCCCGAGCCGGTCGAAACGCGCTTGCCTTTCAGGTCCGCCATCTTCGTGATGCCGGTGCCCTCGATCGTGACCACGTGCATGCGGTTCGGGTACATCACCATCAACGTGCGCACCGGCACCGGCTTGCCCGTGAACTTGTCCTGGCCCTTGAGCGCATCGATGCCCGCATCGACCATGGTCATCGCGAGATACGGCTTGCCGGTGCCGATCAGCTGCAGGTTGGCAACCGAGCCGCCGGTGACCTCGGCGGTCGCCTGCATGCCTTGCACGTACTTGGAAAGCACCGCGGCCATGCCGCCGCCGAGCGGGTAATACACCCCGCCGGTGCCGCCCGTGGCGATCGACAGGTTCTGCGCCTGCGCCATGAATGGCAGCAGACAGAGCGCAAGGGCTCTGATGATGAGCTTCATTCGACTCCTCCTATAGGGTTTTGGAAATTCTACCGCACGCCCAAACGCTTCAGCGCTTCGGCGCGCTTCTGCTGCGCCGCGGTCTTGACCCTCGTGTAGAGGCTGTCGCCGTGGCTGTCCATGGCAACGATCAAGGGGCCGAATCCGTTGACACGGAACTTCCACAACGACTCGGGGTTGAGATCGTCGAGGTCGACGTCCTCGATCGCCTCGATCCAGGTGGTCTCGAGCGCCGCGGTGCCGCCGATGATCGCCAGGTAGACCCCGCCGAGCTCCTGGAAGGCCTTGCTCGAGTCGGCGCGCAGGCCGCCCTTGCCGATGATCATCCGTACGCCGTACTCGCGCATCAGCGGCCGGGTAAAGCGCTCCATCCGGTCGCTGGTCGTCGTGCCGACGCAAATGGGCTCATAGCCCGAGGCGGTCTTCCTCACGTTGGGCGCGGTGTGGATCACCGCATGGCCGCGCAGGTCGAAGCGCGTGCGGCGGCCGCGGTCGAACATGTGGATCTGGGTCGCGTCGCGGATGCCGTAGAGCGTGCCCTTCAGCGTGACGGAGTCGTTCACGCGCAGCTTCCGTGCGTCCGCCTCGGACAACGGGGTTGTGAATTCGTAGTGCACTGGTGCGCCGCTCATTGCCCGCCCAATAGGGCCTTCTTGAGATCATCCTGCACCGGCTTGTCGCCGATCCAGATGCGCAGCAGCGCGCGGTAGAAGTCCTCGCCGGCGATCGGCTGGCCGACGGGCTTTTCCTGGGCCACAAGCCGGGTGTCGGTGCCATTCCAGTCGAGCGTGATCGCCATGCCCTTCTTCGCTTCCTTCAGCTCCGCGATCGCCGCGGCAAGGGTCTTGATGCGCGGCTCGAGCGCCTTCGCCTCGGCCTCGGAGTGGTTGGCGCGGATGCCGTCGGCGAGCGCCTCGGTGAAGGCGTCGGCGCCGACGTCCCGCAGCATGTGGATCGCCACGCGCTTGGCTCCCTGCTGCTCGAGCACCGCGCCGGGGCTCGAGCTCTTCTGCGGCAGGTAGAGGCCAATGGCGTAGACCTGGAAGAACGCGCGCTTGCGCAGGCCGGCGCCGTTCAGCGTCAGCTCGGCGTTGCCGACGCGCGTCTTGTCGTCGATCTTCACGCCAGCCACCTCGGCGGCAGAGACAGCGAACGCGGCGCAGAAAGCCGCCATTGCGAGCCAGCTCCTAGAACCCATACTCCACCCCCGACGCACGGATCGTTGCCCGCGCTCGCCGCGCGGAATGGCACTGCATGTTGACCGCAACCGGGTTCATGGTGATGTGCGTGGCCGCGGTCTCGACGTGCACCGCGAACGCGGTGGAATCGCCGCCGAGGCCCTGCGGGCCGACGCCGAGCACGTTCACCGCCTCGGTGAGCGCGGCTTCGAGCTTCGCGCCCTCCGGGTCCTCGCAGCGCGTGCCGAGCGGACGCGTCGCCGCGACCTTGGCAAGGTGCAGGCAGAGATCCGCGGTGCCGCCGACGCCGACGCCGACGATGGTCGGCGGGCAGGTCTTGCCGCCGGCCTCCAGCACGCAGTCGACCACGAAGGTCTTGATCGCATCGACGCCGTCCGCCGGCACCGCCATGCGCAGCCACGAGTTGTTCTCCGAGCCGGAGCCTTTCGGGATCATCTCCATCGAAAGAACCTCGGGCGCGGAAACGAAGTCGACGTTGATCACCGGTATTCCACGCCCGGTCGAGTTCTGCTCGTTGACCCGGGTCGTGGGATGCACGATCGAAGAGCGGAATGAATATTCGCGCGTCGAGCGAGCGCAGCCGCGGCGGATCGCCTCCTTCAAGCCGACGCCGTCGACCTCCACGCCGCGTCCGATCCACACGTTGTACACCGGGATGCCGGTGTCCTGGCACAACAGATTGTCGGTGTCCTCGGCGACCGCGATGTTGCGGATCATGGTGCCGAGCACGCGCTTCGCGCCGGCGTCGCTCTCCGCCGCCGCAAGCCGGTCGAAGCCGCGCTTGATGTCGGGCGGCAGCTCCTTCAGCGCGCGGATGTAGAGCTCTTTCGCGGCCTCTTCGACCTGGACGAGATCAATCTTCACTTCACCTCGATCCTGCGCTCCTTCACAACCCTGGCCCAGAGCGCGCTTTCCTGCTTCATCTCCTTCGCCATCTCCTCGGGGGTATTGCCGACCGGCGCGAGGCCCTGCACGTACAGTCGCCCGCGCAGATCGCTCGCTTCGAGCGCTTTCTTGGTGTCGGTGTAGACCTTCCGCACGATCTCCTTCGGCGTGCCGGTCGGCGCGACGATGCCGAACCAGCCGGTGTTCTCGAAGCCCGGAATCGTCTTGCCGATCGGCGGCACGCCCGGAAGCTGCGGCGCTTCGTTCTTGCTGGTCACGCCGAGCGCGCGCAGGCGGCCGCCGGTGATATGGCCGAGCGCAGCAGCGACGTTGCCGACGAAGAAATTCGTCTCGCCCGCTACCAGCGAAGCGAGCCCGGGGCCCTCGCCCTTATACGGCACCGCGATCGCGTCGATCTTCGCCTGCCAGACGAAGTTCTCGGCCGCGAGGTGCGTCTGCGAGCCGATGCCGGCGTGGCCGAACGTCAGCTTGCCGGGATTCGCGCGCGCATGATCGATCAGATCCTTCACCGTCTTGAACGGCGAGCTGGCCGGCACCGCCAGCACCTGCGGGCCGGAGACGACCTTGGTGATCGCAACGAAGTCCTTGTCCGGGTCGTAGCTCATCTTCGCGTAGATGTGCTGGTTCGCCGTGACCACGGAGCCCGACGGGAAGAAAAGCGTGTAGCCGTCGGGCGCGGCGCGCGCAGCCTCCGCCGCGCCGACCCCGCCGCCCGCGCCGCCGCGGTTCTCGATCACCACCGTCTGGCCCCAGATCTGCGTCAGCTTCTCGCCGAGCAGGCGCGCGGAGATGTCGGTCGCGCCGCCCGGCGGGAACGGCACGATGAAGCGCACCGGCTTCTGCGGCCAGGATTGCGCCTGCGCCGCCGCCGCGAGGGCGAGGCCCAGGACCAGCGCAGCCAGTTTTCTCATTGCATCCTCCGGTTATCGTGTTGTGCGTGCATTCTAGCTAGAGCGCGAGCGCAAAGGCGAGCCCGGCGCCGAGGGCGAGCGCGGCGGCGCCGGCGGCGAGCGACTTGTGCCAGTCGCGCCAGGGCAGGAACTCGAGCGCGAGCACGCGCAGCCCCCCGCCGAGGTGCGCGGCGAGCAGCACCACCAGCCCCCATTCGGCAGCCTTCACCAGCGGCTGCTCGGTCCACTTGAGGAAGCCGTCCATCGCCAGGCCCTGGCCCAGCACCCAGAAGTGCGCCGGGAGGAACAGCGCGAGCGCGATTCCCGACACCCGGTGCGCGAGCGCGACCCAGCGGCTCATGCGAACACCGCCATGACCGCACGCAGGCCCAGCGCGCACAGCACGATCGCGAAGAGGCCCACCGCGGCGTCGCAGGAGCGGCCGCGCCAGCCGAGCCATTCGCCGAGCACCGCGCGCAGGCCGATGGGCGCGTGCACCGACACCGCGAGGACGAACACGGTGTAGAACGCGAGCCAGGCGAGGTTGCCGCGGGTGCGCGCCAGGATCTCGGCGGCGCTCAAGCCCCCCTGCACCGCGTAGACGAGGGTGGCGAGGTGCACCAGCACGCACAGCGCAAGCAGCGCGGCGCTCGCGCGCTGCGCGCCCCAGAGGAGGACTTGCGTCCTCACAGCTCGCCCCGCAGCGCGGCGGCCAGCGTCGCGCGCTTCAGGCCGGCGATGCCCGCGGTGGGCGAGATCGCCTTCGGGCAGCGCTCGGTGCAGGACAGGTGCGTGTGGCAGGCCTGGCAGCCGGCGTCGCCCGCCACCGCGCGCAGGCGCTCGCCCTGCGCCGCGTCGCGCGCGTCGTTCAGGAGCGTCCAGGCGCGGTTGAGCGCCGCCGGCCCGAGGTAGGCCGGGTTCTGCGCGACCACGTCGCAGGCGGCGTAGCACACCCCGCAGCCGATGCATTCGATGCCGGCGTCGGCGAGCCGGCGCGCTGCGGAGGCGGGCGCGACGCGCGCGAAATCGTCCGCGCGCCGCGAGCGCCCGCGGAACCGCCCCTGGGCGCGCGCCCACTTGTCGAAGAATTCGCGCATGTCGGTCACGAGGTCGCGGATCACCGGCAGGTTGCGCAAGGGGCCGATCTCCAGGCGATCGCCCTGCGCCACCTGGTCGACGTGGGTGCGGCAGGTCCAGCGCGGCGCGCCGTTCACCGTCATGGCGCAGGAGCCGCACATGCCGACGCGGCAGGCGTAGCGGTAGGCGAGCGTGGGATCGAGGTGGCGCTGGATGTGCGTCACCACGTCGAGCACGGTCTGGCTCTCGCGGCGCGGCACGTCGAATTCCTCGAAGGCGTCGCCGCGCCGCACGCGGACCCGGAGCGTGCTCATGCGTGCACCGCCGGCGCCGGCAGGCGCTCGATCGGGACGTTGAGGCAGGCGGGCAGCCCCGAGGCCGCCGCGCGCGCGAGCGCCGCGGGCAGGTCCGCGCCGCGCGCCACGTGCTCGCCGTGGCCGCCGAGCGCCGCCGCCACGCGGTCGTAGCGCGTCGGCAGCAGCTCGCAGCCCTGCGCGCGCGCCGCGCCGTAGGCCCGGAGCTGGATCTGGTGCTCGGCGTTCCAGCAGGCGTCGTTGCCCACCACCGCGACGAAGGCGAGTTTCGCGCGCACCGCCGTGTCGAATTCGGCCATGTGGAAGCCGAAGGTGCCGTCGCCCAGGAGCGCCAGCACGCTCGCATCGGGCCGCGCGAGCTTCGCCGCCAGCGCGAAGGGCAGCGCGCTGCCGATGGCGCCCGCCGGCCCGTTGATGATCCTCGTGGGCGCGCTGACGCAGGCCTGCGCCCACTGCCCGAATTCGCCGCCGTCGGCGACCAGCACCGCCTCGGGCGCGGCGTCGAGGTGGCGCTGCACCGCGCGGCCGAGCTCGGCCGGGTGCAGCGCGCCCGGCTTGCCCGCCACGGTCTGCCAGGCGGCGGGGCGCGCGCGCACCGCCGCGGCGACCTCGCCCGCCCAGGCCGAGCGCGCGGGCCGCGCGAGCCCGGCCAGCTGCGCGGCGGCCTCGAACGGATCGGCGAGCGCGGCGAGCGCCAGGCGCGCGGGGTCGCCGATCGCGTAGCCCGCCTGGCGCAGCGCCTCGGGATCCGGATCGAGCACGATGAAGCGGCAGGCGGCGTCCAGCGCGGGCGCCTGGGCGAAGCGCAGCGTGAAGTCCGGGCGCTTGGCGAGCAGCACGACGAGGTCGGCCTGCGCGAGCACCTGCGCGAAGGCGCCCAGGCTGGGGTCGTTGATGCCGCGCGGGCTCTCCATGCACAGCGCCGGAATACCGGTGGCGCCCTCCAGCGCGATGAGCGCGGCGCGGCCGCGGTCGGTGCCCATCGCCGGGCCGGCGAGGACGAGCGGCCGCCTGGCGCGCGCGAGCTCGGCGAGCACCGCGTGCGCCGCCGCCGCGCCGAACGGGATCGGCTTCACCGCGAAGGCCGCCGCGTCCGGCAGCGGGCATGCCGCCTCATCCACCTTCGCCTCGAGCACGTCGAAGGGCAGCCCGAGGTACACCGGACCGGGCCGGCCGAACTTCGCCTGGCGCCAGGCGCGCGCGAGGTCCGCGGGCAAGTTGCCCGCGCTCATCGCGGTGAACGCGGCCTTCACCAGCGGCGCGGCGATCGCGGCCTGCCCCATTTCCTGGAACGCGCCCTTGTGGCGCTCGGCGAGCGGCGCCTCGCCCGAGAGGAGCAGCAGCGGCGATTCGGAAGCGAGCGCGGTGTAGAGGGCGCTCACGCCGTTGGCGTGGCCCGGGCCGCCGGTGAGGAGCGCCACGCCCGGCTCCCCGGTGAGCCGGCCCCAGGCGTCCGCCATGTGCACGGCGGCGGCTTCGTGGCGCACGTGAATGATGCGCAGGCCCGCGTCGAGCGCCGCGTCGTACACCGGCATGATGTGGTTGCCGGAGAGCGAGAAGACCTGCTTCACGCCCGCCCGCGCGAGCGACCGCGCCAGCATGTCGGCGCCGCGCATCCCCTACGCCGATTCGTACAGCCGGGTCAGCACGAACTCGCGATGCCCGAGCGCCTCGGCGGCGGTGAGGCGGCCGTTGGCGGTGCGGAACATGCACTCGAGCAGCTTGTCGCCGGCCTGGTCGGGGGACATTTCCTTGCGCAGCAATCCGGATACGTCGACGTCGATGTGCTCGCTCATGGTGCGCACCGTGCGCGGGTTGGCGCACAGCTTGATCACCGGCAGGATCGGGTTGCCGATGACGTTGCCCTGCCCGGTGGGGAAGAAGTGCACCGTATAGCCCGCCGCCGCGCACAGCGTCACCATCTCGGCCGCCGCCGAGGAGGAGTCCATGAACCACAGTCCGGGGCCGGTGGGCGCCTCGGCCTTGTCGAGCACGCCGTCCACCACGCACTTCCTGCCGATCTTCTGGATGTTGCCCAGCGCCTTCTCCTCGATGGTCGTCAGGCCGCCGGCGATGTTGCCCTTGGTCGGCTGCGAGTCGGACAGGTCGCTCGTCTTGTGGCGCTCGATGACCTCCTGGTAGCGGTCGAAGACGAACTGGAATTTCTTCCGCACGTCGTCGTTGCGGCAGCGCGCGGCCACCAGGTGCTCGCCGCCGGTGAGCTCGGTGGTCTCGCCGAACACCAGCGTCACCTTGTGCGGGTAGAGCTTGTCGAAGGCGTTGCCCACCGTCGGGTTGGCGCCGCAGCCCGAGGTGGTGTCGGATTCGCCGCACTTGGTGGACACCCACAGGTCCTTGAGCGGGCGCTCTTCGCGCC
>DASRIR010000301.1:0-28916 GCA_035649875.1 Burkholderiales bacterium
CGTCCAGCCGGTGTTAGGCGGCTAGAGCGAAACGCTCGTCGTTGGCGTTTGTAGTGTTTCCAGAATGGATTTACGAGGTGATCTGGTCCTCGGCATGCCCTGCGCTGCTTCGATGCCCACGTCGAAACCAGGTCGCCCCCGGAATCGGTGTGTGACTGCATTTTCTCATATGCGGGCACCGGGTTGAGAATCAAGGGCGTGAGATGGTTTTGCCTGCTCCTGATCGTCAGCCTGGAAGCGGCCGCGCAGACGGCCGTCGAGCGGGCCGAGCGCGCCGAAGTGCGCGAGCTGCGGCGCGACAGCGTGCTCACCGCGCAGGAGGTCGCTGAGCCCCGGGCGGTGGATTACAAGCTGCTGCTGGGCGTCGCCTACACCGATGCCGAAAGCGGTGAGCGCCGCTGGGCGACCCCGTTCGAGTTCCGCGCGCGCTTCAACGAGCGCAAAAGCTACTTCAAGCTTTCCGGCGACGGCTACGTCGTCTCGAGGCCGGCGGCGGAGGATGAAACCGATCCGGCCTCTGGGCTGGCGAATGTCAACGTCGGCATCGGCCACCGGCTCGCCGAGGGCTGGCGCGGCTTCGTCGGCCTCACCATCCCGACGCACGGGGAAGTCGGCAGCAAGCGCGGGCGCGAGCGCGTCTCGCTGAGCTACGAGGACACCCTTTGGCGCCAGTGGAGCGGCATGATCAAGGCGCAGCTCGTGCGCTTCGATGCCGATCCGCAGCCGCACGAGAGCCGCTATCGCCGCCAGGGCCTGGTGCAGCTCGTCTACAACTTTGACCCGTCGACGCTTGCGCTGATCCAGCTCGAGCGCGCCGTTCGCCCCGGCGTCAGCAGCGGCAGCGCCGCGACCTTCAGCTACCAGATGCCCATTGGCCGGACCGCCGGCGGGCCGGTGCTCGGGATCGGCAGCTTTTCGCGCGGCCTCACAGCGGGCGCGCACGACAACACCATCGAGCTCGACGTCTGCCTGCGCTTCTAGCTCGATTTGCTTTCCAGCGCCTTCACCAGCGCATGCAGCGTCCGGTTCACCGGCGTGCGCACGCCGAGCGCTTCGCCCTTGCGCACGACGAAGCCGTTGAGGTGATCGATCTCGGTCTTCTTCTGCCGCGCCAGGTCCTGCGCGGTCGAGGAGAATTGGCTCGGCATGGTCTGCGCGATGCGCCGCACGGTCTCGTGCATGTCGCCCGGTACCTGCACCCGCGACGCGCGCGCCACTGCGAGGCATTCGTCGACCACGTCGTTCATGATGGCCGGCACGCCGTCGTTCTGCACCAGCCGCCCATAGGGAAGCTGCGTGATCGCCGAGAGCGCGTTGTAGGCGCAGTTGACGATGAGCTTGGCCCAAAGCGCGCCCGCGACGTTGTCGGAGATGTCCACCCGCACGCCGGCGGCGCCAAAGGCCGCGGCGATCGCCGGGCTGGACTTGCCGTGACCGATCACCAGCTCGCCGCGGCCGTGGTGGCGCACATGGCCGGGGCCTGCCATCTCGACCGCCACGTAGACCACCGCGGGAATGACCTCGCGCCCGAGCGTCGCCGCGAGGCGCTCCGCGTTGTCCACGCCGTTCTGGAGCGTGACGATCGCGGATTCAGGCTCCAGGCTGGATGCCATCGCCTTGCCCGCGGCTTCGGTGTCGTTCGACTTCACGGAAAAGAGCACGAGCTGCGCGCCGCGCACGGCGTCCGGCCCGGTGCTCGCCTCCAGTGGAATGTGCTGGTCAAAATCTGCGGCTTGCAGTCGCAGGCCAGAGCGTTGCACTGCCTCTACGTGCTGCGCTCTACCGATGAGCGTGACCTTGTGGCCCGCGCGGGCGAGGACGGCGCCGTAATAGCAGCCGACCGCGCCGGCGCCCATCACCGCGACGCGCTGCTTCAGCTCCAGCCTTTCAGCACCAGCTTGCCGATCATCGTCCCGGACTCGAGCCGCGCGTGCGCCTTCTTCAGGTTGGCGCCGTTGATCGGCGAGAGGGTTTCCTTGAGCGTGCAGCGCAGCTTGCCGGCGTCGAGCATGTCGGCGACCTGGCTCAGCAGCCGGTGCTGCTCGATCATGTCGGGGGTCTGGAAGCGCGGGCGCGTGAACATGAGCTCCCAGCACACCGTGGCGCTCTTCGCCCGCACCCCGTCCATCGGCAGGGGTTTCTGGTTGGCGACGATCGCGACCAGCGCGCCCTGCGGCGCGACCAGGTCGGCCATAGTGTCCCAGTAGCCGTCGAGCTCGCCGCTGAAGTTGGCGATGTAGTCGACGTGCTTCATGCCGAGCGCCTCGAGCTGCGCCCGCATCGGCTTGCGGTGGTCGATCACGTGGTCGGCGCCGAGGCTCTTCACCCAGTCGGCCGTCTCCGGACGCGACGCGGTCGCGACGACCGTCAGGCCCGAAGTCTTCGCCAGCTGGATCCCGATCGAGCCGACGCCGCCCGCGCCGCCGATGATCAGCATTGATCGACCGCGCTGCACCTTCATCCGGTCGTGGAACGCTTCCCAGGCGGTGATCGAGGTGAGCGGCATCGCCGCGGCCTGCGCGAAGTCGAGCTTCTTCGGCTTGCGGCCGACGATGCGCTCGTCGACCAGGTGGAACTCGCTGTCGCAGCCGGGGCGCGTGACGTCGCCGGCGTAGTAGACCGCTTCTCCCGGCTTGAACAATTTCGCTTCCGGACCCGCTGCCTCGACCGTGCCCGCCGCGTCCCACCCCAGAATCTTCGATGAAGAGGCTTGTTTGCGCTGCTTGTAGTCGACGGGATTCACGGAAACCGCCTCGACCTTCACCAGCAGGTCGCGCCCGGCGGGCGAGGGCTTGGGAAGCTCGATGTCGGCGAAGGTATGGTCGATGGCTTTCATAGGATCTTCATGAGGTCGAGCGGGTGCGCGATGACGGCCTCGGCTTCCCAGGTGCCGGGCCCGCCGCTTTCCGGGTGGTGGTAGCCCCAGTCGACGGCGATGGGGCGCATGCCGGCGGCGTGCGCGGCCTTCATGTCGCGCAGGTCGTCGCCGAGATAGACGCAGGCCGCCGGCGCGAGCTTGAGCCGGTCCGCGGCGTGCAGCAGGGATGCCGGATGCGGCTTGAGATGCGGCGTGGTATCGCCGCAGGCCACGCAATCCGGCCTTAATTCCAGGTGGGAAAGGATGCGCTCGGTGAAGCGCGTCGACTTGTTCGTCACCACGCCCCAGCGCAGCTCGCGCGCGGCGAGCTCGTCCAGCAGTTCTGCCACCCCAGGAAAGAGTCGGGTTTCACGGCAGCAGCTCTCGGCGTAGAGGTTGAGAAACTCTTCGCGCATCGCCTTGTATTCGGCGTCGTCGGGCTTCAGGCCGAATGCCGCATGCAGCAGGCCGCGCGCCCCCGCGGAGGCGAACGGGCGCAGCCGCTCGAGGGGCAGGGTCTCGTGGCCCTGCTCGACGAGCATCCGGTTCACCGCCGCGGCGAGGTCTGGCGCGGTGTCGGCGAGCGTGCCGTCGAAATCGAACAGCACCGCGCGGCTAGGTATCACGGGTGCAGCGCACCAGGTAGTTCACGTCGCAGTCGTTCTCCAGCCGGTAGCGCCGCGTGATCGGGTTGTAGGTCATGCCGGTCAGCTCGTCCGTGCGCAGCCCCGCGGCGCGCGTCCAGCGCGCGAGCTCCGAGGGCTTGATGAAGCGCTGGTATTCGTGCGTGCCCTTCGGCAGCAGCCCGAGCACGTACTCGGCGCCGACCACGGCGAAGAGGTACGACTTCGGATTGCGGTTGATGGTGGAAAAGAACACCTGCTCGGCGGGGCGCACGAGCCGCGCGCAGGCCGCGACCATGCTCGCCGGCTCGGGGACGTGTTCGAGCAGCTCCATGCAGGTAACCAGGTCGAAATTGCCGGCATGGGATGCTGCGTAGTCTTCCACGCTCGTTTCTAGATACTCGATCGAGAGCTTGCTTTCATGCAGGTGAAGCTGCGCGACATTCAGGGCCTTGTCTGACAGGTCGATGCCGGTGACGCGCGCGCCGCGCCGTGCCATGGCCTCAGTGAGGATGCCGCCGCCGCAGCCGACATCGAGCACGCGCGCGCCTTCGAGGACCGCGTGCTGCGCGATCCAGTCGAGGCGCAGCGGATTGATGTCGTGCAGCGGCCGGAATTCGCCCTGCGGATCCCACCAACGGTGGGCGAGGTTGCTGAATTTCTCCAGCTCGACCGGGTCGACGTTGCTCACGCCCCGATTCTAGAAAGAAAAACCCCGCCGAAGCGGGGTTTGTCCTTTACGGTGAAAACCTGGGGCTAGTTCTTGCGTGTGCCGATGACCTCGATCTCCACGCGGCGGTTCTTGGCGCGTCCGTCGCGCGTCTTGTTGTCGGCGACGGGCTGCTTCTCGCCTTTGCCCTCCGTATAGACGCGGTTGGGCTCGATGCCCTTGGACACCATGTAAGCCTTCACCGACTCGGAGCGGCGCACCGAGAGGCGCTGGTTGTAGGCGTCCGAGCCGACCGAGTCGGCGTGGCCGATCGCGATCACCACCTCGAGGTTGACGCCGCGCGCCTTGTTCGAGATGTCGTCGAGCTTCGACTTGCCTTCCGGCTTGATCACCGCCTTATCGAAGTCGAACAGCACGTCGGCCGCGAACGTCACCTTCTCGGCGACGGGTTTGGGCTTCTCCGGCTCGGGCTTGGGCTTCTCCGGCGCGGGCGCGGGTGCGGGCGCGGGCGGCGCGGGCTTGGGCTCCGGCGGCGGCGCGGGTTTCGGCGCGGGCGGCGGTGCGGGCTTGGGTTCGGGCTTCGGCGGCTCCGTTGCGCATCCAGCAGCGAAGGCGAGCGCGATGAGGAGCAGCCAGACTTTCTTGATCATTTTTCCTCCCGCTGTTCGAAAACTTTTAGGTATCAAGAGTCTGCGTGACTCTTGAGGGAATTCTGCCATATCTGCCAATGGGTGTCCAAGCTGCCGCTCGCAGAAATGAGCGGATTTCTTAGCTCTCCGTCGCGCACTTGCAACGCGCCGTCGACCCAGACGTGCGTCACGTGCTCCCGGCCGGCAGCGTAAACGAGCTGCGAAACCGGGTCATAGCACGGCGCGAGCTCCGGAGCGCGCAGCGCGATCGCCGTAAGGTCGGCGCGCTTGCCGGGCTCGATCGAGCCGATGCGCCCGGCGAGGCCGAGGGCGCGCGCGCCGCCGAGCGTGGCCGCGCGCAGCGCGGCGTGCGCGGGCAGCGCTTCGGCATCGCGCGCCACCGCCTTCGCGAGCAGCGCCGCAGTGCGCATTTCCGTAAGCAGATCCAGGCGGTTGTTGCTCGCCGCGCCGTCGGTTCCGAGGCAGATGTTCACGCCCGCCTTGCGCAGCGCCTCGATCGGCGCGAAGCCGCTCGCCAGCTTGAGGTTGGACGATGGGCAATGCGCCACCGAGCAGCCGTGGTGTGCCAAGAGCTCGATTTCGCCTTGCTCGAGATGCACCGAATGGACCGCGATCAGGTTCGAGTCGACGAGCCCGAGGCGGCGCAGGCGCTCGAGCGGCCGTACGCCGTGCTCGGCCACGGAGCGCTCGATCTCGTGCTCGGTCTCGTGCACGTGAAGATGCACCGGCAGATCGAGCTCCGCTGCCAGCGTGGCGACATGGCGAAACGTCGGATCCGATACGGTATAAGGCGCGTGGGGCGCGAAGCAGAAGGACACGAGCGGCTGCTCGCTCGCGCGGTCGCGCAACGCGAGGCCCTTTCGCAGGTAGTCGTCGGGGTCGGAGGCGTACGCGCTAGGGAAGTCGATCACGATCAGCCCGAGCGCGACGCGCATGCCTGCCTCGAGCGCCGCTTCGAGCGACGACTCGGGGAAGAAATACATGTCGTTGAAGCACGTGATGCCGCCGCGCAGCATTTCGGCGCACGCGAGCGCGGTGCCGTCGCGCACGAAGCGCGGCGATACGTGCTTGGTTTCCGCGGGCCAGATGTGCTCCTGCAGCCAGCGCATGAGCGGCAGGTCGTCGGCCAGGCCGCGCATCAGCGACATCGCCGCGTGCGTATGCGCGTTGACGAGGCCCGGGATAAGCACGTGCTCGGGCAGATCCACGCGGTTGTAGCCGGAAAACTGCGCGAGCGCCTGCGCCGTCGGCAGCACCTGCTCGATGGCGCCGTCGCGGACCGCTACAGCGTGATGCTCGAGAACCGCGCCCGCCGGCTCGACCGGTACGACCCAGCGGGCGCTGACGAGGAAGTTTTCTTCTATCTTGGCGTGCCCTGGACCTCGACCACTACGCGCCGGTTGTCGGCCAGGCACGCGATCAGCTGTTTACGGTCCTTCTGGTCGGGGCAGGCCTTGACCGGCAGCGTCTTGCCGAAGCCGAGGGTCTCGACCTTGCCGGCGTCGACGCCCTTCGACACGAGGTACGCGCGCACCGCGTCGGCGCGTTTCTCCGACAGGCGCTGGTTGTACTCGGAGGAGCCGAGCCGGTCGGCGTGGCCGTTGACGATGATGTAGCGCACGTCCTTCAGGTCGCGCAGCTTGGCGATCACTTCGTTGTCGAGCTTGGCGCGCGCGTCCTGCGTGAGCACGGCCTTGTTGAACTCGAAGAGCTCGGTCGAAGCGAGGTTCGTGACCGCGGGCTTCTTGGGAGGCTCGGGCTTGGGCTCGGGCTTCGCGACCGGCGCGGGCGCCGGTGGTGGAGGCGCGGGCACCGGCTGCGGCGCAGCCACGGGCTTCGGCGGCGGCGGCGCGGCGGCCGGCTTCGGCGCAGGCTTCTCGGGTTCGGTGGCGCAGGCGCCGATGAAAGCGAGCGCGGCGGCGATCAGGACGAGCTTTCTGGCCTTCATTTTCCTCCCCGTTTTTACGCTCGGAAACGACGCAGATTTAAGCACAAGGCGCAAGCCCCCGACAAGCGTTTTTTAGAGGGAAAACCGATGCTTGCATGATAAAATTTGAGCCCTTCCCGATGGACCAATTCGCCAAAGAAACGCTGCCGATTTCGCTCGAAGAGGAGATGCGGCGCTCCTACCTCGATTACGCGATGAGCGTGATCGTCGGACGCGCGCTCCCCGACGTCCGGGACGGCCTGAAACCGGTGCATCGGCGGGTGCTGTTCGCCATGAACGAGGCGAACAACGTGTGGAACCGACCCTATGTCAAGTGCGCGCGCATCGTCGGCGAGGTGCTCGGCAAGTACCACCCGCACGGCGACACCGCAACCTACGAGGCGCTGGTGCGCATGGCGCAGGACTTCTCCATGCGCCACCCGCTGATCGACGGCCAGGGCAACTTCGGCTCGGTCGACGGCGACGCGGCAGCGGCGTACCGCTACACGGAATGCCGGCTGGAGAAGCTTTCGTCCGAGCTGCTCGCCGACATCGACAAGGAAACCGTCGACTTCGTTCCGAATTACGACGGCAAGGAGCTCGAGCCGGCGGTGCTGCCGACCCGCGTGCCGAACCTCCTCGTCAACGGCTCCTCGGGCATCGCCGTGGGCATGGCGACCAACATCCCGCCGCACAACCTGGGCGAGGTGATCGACGCCTGCCTGCACGTGCTCGCGCAGCCGCACTGCGCGATCGAGGAAGTGATCAAGCTCATGCCGGCACCGGATTTCCCGACCTCGGGGATCATCTACGGCCTCGCCGGCGTGCACGAGGGCTACCGAACCGGGCGCGGCCGCGTGGTGATGCGCGCGCGCACGCACTTCGAGGAGATCGGCAAGGGCGACCGCAGCGCCATCATCATCGACGAGCTGCCCTACCAGGTGAACAAGAAGGTGGTGCTCGAGAAGATCGCCGAGCTCGTCACGGAGAAGAGGCTTGAGGGCATCTCCGACATTCGCGACGAATCCGACAAGGACGGCATGCGTGCCGTGCTCGAGCTCAAGCGCGGCGAGATTCCCGAGGTCGTGCTGAACAACCTGTACAAGATGACGCAGGTGCAGGACAGCTTCCACATGAACATGGTGGCGCTGGTCGATGGCCAGCCGCGCCTGCTCTCGCTCAAGGAGCTGATCGAGGCGTTCATCTCGCACCGGCGCGAGGTGGTGACGCGCCGCACGGTGTACGAGCTGCGCCAGGCGCGCGCCCGCGGGCACGTGCTCGAAGGCCTCGCCGTGGCGCTCTCCAACGTCGACGCGGTGATCGAGCTCATCAAGAAGGCGCCGAGCCCCGCGGACGCCAAGCGCGGCCTCATGGAGCGCGCCTGGGATTCCGAGTTCGTCAAGGTCCTGATCGGGACCCGCGCGGTGGCGCAATACCGGCCCGAGGGCCTTTCACAGGACTTCGGCCTCAAGGACGACGGCTACCGCCTGTCCGAGGAGCAGGCGCAGGCGATCCTGGAGCTGCGGCTGCAGCGCCTGACCGCGCTCGAACAGGACAAGATCCGCGACGAGTACCGCGAAGTGATCGCGGCGATTACCGATCTGCTCGACATCCTGGCGAAGCCCGCACGCATCACGAAGATCATCGACGAGGAGCTGCGCAAGTTGAAGGAGGAGTTCGCCGACAAGCGCAAGAGCGAGATCGTCACCGTCGCCGAGGACATTTCGATCGAGGACCTGATCGCGCCGCAGGACATGGTGGTCACGTTCTCGCACGGCGGCTACGTCAAGTCGCAGCCGCTCACCGACTACCGCGCGCAAAGAAGGGGCGGGCGCGGCCGCATGGCGACCTCGATGAAAGAGGACGACTTCATCGAGCGCCTGTTCGTCGCGCACTCGCACGACTACCTGCTGTGCTTCTCGAATCGCGGGCGCCTGTATTGGCTCAAGGTCTACGAGGTCCCGGCCGGCAGCCGCGCGAGCCGCGGCAAGCCGATCGTCAACATGTTCCCGCTCGAAGAGGGCGAGAAGATCACCGCGGTGGTGCCGGTGAAGGAGTTCGACGAGAACCACTACGTGTTCATGGCGACCGCGCAGGGCACCGTGAAGAAGACGCCGCTCGCCGAGTTCTCGCGGCCGCGGCCGAGCGGCATCATCGCCGTGGGCCTCGACCAGGGCGATTTCCTGGTCGGCGCCGCGCTTACCGACGGCAAGTACGACGTGATGCTCTTTTCCTCCGAAGGCAAGGCGGTGCGCTTCGAGGAGGGCGACGTGCGCCCGATGGGCCGCCAGGCGACGGGCGTGCGCGGCATGCGCCTGGGCGAAAGCCAGCGCGTGGTCTGCATGCTCGCCGCGAAGGACGAATCGCGCGCTGTCCTCACCGCAACCGCGAACGGGTACGGCAAGCGCACCGCGATGGCCGACTATCCGCGCCACGGGCGCGGCGGCCAGGGCGTGATCGCGATCCAGGTTTCGGAGCGCAACGGCGCGCTGATCGGCTCGGTGCTGGTCGACGAGCACGACCAGGTGATGCTGATCTCGACCGGCGGCGTGCTGATCCGCACCGCGGTGGCGCAGATCCGCGAAATGGGCCGCTCGACCCAGGGCGTGACCCTGATCTCGCTCGACGCGGGCGAGAAGCTGGCCGGCGTGGAGCGCATCGAGGAGCGCGACCTCGGCAACGGCAACGGCGGAAATGGGGGAAATGAGGGCGGCAGTAGCGGCAACGGCGACAGCCACGAAGACTTGCCGCCCCCGCCCGAAAGTCCTCCGCCCACGGTTCACTAGGTGTCCCGCATCTTCAATTTCAGCGCGGGGCCCGCGATGCTCCCCGCGGAGGTTCTCGCACGCGCTGGCGACGAGATGCTCGACTGGCGCGGCACCGGCATGGGCGTGATGGAGATGAGCCACCGCGGCAAGGAGTTCATGTCGATCGCCGCGGAAGCCGAGGCCGACCTGCGCTCGCTGCTCGCGATCCCGGTGAACTACAAGGTGCTGTTCCTCCAGGGCGGCGCATCCCTGCAGTTCGCGCAGATACCGATGAACCTGCTGCGCGGCAAAGGCAAGGCCGACTACGTCGTCACGGGCGAGTGGTCGAAGAAGGCGGTGAAGGAGGCGAAGAACTACTGCGATGTAGCGATCGCGGCGAGCTCCGAAGACAAGAACTTCACCTATGCACCCAAGAAATGGAACGTGCGCAAGGACGCCGCGTACGTTCATTACTGTTCCAACGAGACCATCGGCGGGGTGGAATTTCATGAAACGCCGAAAACCGAGACACCGCTGGTGGCCGACGCGTCCTCGCATTTCCTGTCGCGCCCGCTCGAGGTCGCGAAGTTCAGCCTGATCTACGCCGGCGCGCAGAAGAACGCCGGGCCCGCGGGACTGACATTCGTCATCGTACGCGACGACCTGATCGGCCAGGCGGCCAAGGGCACGCCGACGGTGATGGACTACAAGCTGCAGGCCGAAGCCGACTCGATGCTGAACACGCCCGCGAGCTACTCCATGTACATCGCGGGGCTGGTGTTCAAGTGGCTAAAGCAGCAGGGCGGCCTCGCCGCGATCGAGCAGAAGAACATCCAGAAGGCGAAGCTGCTCTACGATTACCTGGACTCGAGCAAGTTTTTCCACAATCCAGTCTCTGCGGAAGATCGTTCGCGCATGAACGTGCCGTTCACGCTCAAGAACAACGCGCTCGATGCCGAGTTCCTGAAAGGCGCCGAAGCGCGCGGGATGGTGCAGCTCAAAGGCCATCGCTCGGTCGGCGGCATGCGCGCTTCGATCTACAACGCCATGCCCATCGAGGGCGTGCAGGCCCTAGTCGCCTACATGAAGGAATTTGAGCAGAAACATGGCTAGGAAGAAGTGCGAAGTCCTGGTCATCAACAACATCGCGCAGGTCGGGCTGAAGCGCTTTCCCGCCGAGATCTATTCGGTGGTCAAGGAGTCGAAGGATCCCTGGGCGATTCTGGTGCGCTCGCAGGATCTCCATAAGTACGAGTTCGGGCCCTCGCTGCGCGCGGTGGGCCGCGCCGGCGCCGGGGTCAACAACATCCCGGTGGCGGCGCTCTCGAAGCGCGGCATTCCGGTGTTCAATGCCCCGGGCGCGAACGCGAATGCGGTGAAGGAGCTGGTGCTCGCCGGCATGCTCATCGCAGCGCGGAATCTCGGACCCGCGTTGGCCTTTGTTTCGAAGCAAAAGCCCTCGGCCGATTTCGAGAAGCAAATCGAGGACGGCAAGAAGCAGTTCGCCGGCTTCGAGCTCCCCGGCCACACGCTCGGCGTGATCGGCCTGGGCAAGATCGGCAGCCTGGTGGCCGACGCCGCGATCCGGCTGGGCATGAACGTGCTCGGCTACGACCCGCACATCACGGTGGAGGCCGCCTGGAGCCTGCCGTCGCAGGTGAAGCGTGCGACCTCGGTCGACGAGGTGCTGAAGGCGAGCCACTTCGTCAGCCTGCACGTGCCGCTGGTCGAGAAGACCCGGCATCTGATCAATACCAAGAACGTCGACCAGCTGCGCTCGGGCGCGGTGCTGCTCAACTTCTCGCGCGATGGCGTGGTGGCCGATGACGCCGTGAAGAAAGGCATCCAGACCGGACGCCTCAAGTGGTACGTCACGGATTTCCCCAGCGCCGCGCTGCTCGGCGCGGAGGGCGTGATCGCGCTTCCGCATCTCGGCGCCTCGACCGGCGAGGCGGAGGACAACTCGGCGGTGATGGTCGTCGACGAGCTGCGCGACTACCTCGAGCACGGCAACCTGCAGAACGCGGTCAATTTCCCGGACGCGAGCATGGCGCGCGAGGCGCCTTTCCGGCTGGCGATCGCGAACGCCAACGTGCCCGACATGCTGGGCAGCATCTCGCACACGCTCGGGCGGCGCAAGATCAACATCCACAACATGCTCAACAAGTCCAAGGGGGAGATGGCGTACACGCTGGTGGATGCCGACACCCCGGTCCCGGCCGAAGTGCTGAAGGAGCTCTCCGGGCTCAACGGCGTGCTCGCGGTGCGCTATCTTCCGGTCAATGAGTGACATCGAGAAGCTGCGCCGACTGATCGACGCCCTCGACGGCGAGCTCGCGGCGCTGGTCCAGCGCCGCGCGGGGCTCGCGCAGAAGATCGGCGCGCTGAAGGCCGGCGCGCCGGTGTACCGGCCGGAGCGCGAAAGCGAGATCCTGCAGCGCGTGGCGAAGACGAACTCCGGCCCGCTCGCGGCGGGGTCGATGGTGTCGGTGTTCCGCGAAATCATCTCGGCGTGCCGCGCGCTCGAGGAGCCGCTCAAGGTCGCCTATCTCGGTCCGGCGGGTACGTTCAGCGAGATGGCGGTGCTCGAGCAATTCGGCCGCGCCGTGGAACCGCTCGCCTTCGCGAGCATCGACGAGGCGTTCCGCGCCGCCGAGAGCGGCGCCGCTCAGTTCGCGGTCGTGCCGGTGGAGAACTCGACCGAGGGCGCGGTCGGGCGCAGCCTGGACTTGCTGCTCACCACGCGCCTCAAGATCTGCGCCGAGGTGGTGCTGCGCGTGCGTCAGAACCTGATGCGCAAGGGCAAGGGCCTCAAGGGAGTGAAACGCGTCTACTCGCATCAGCAGTCGCTTGGGCAATGCCAGAAGTGGCTGGCGCAGAACCTGCCTGGCGCCGAGCGCATCGCAGTGACGAGCAACGCCGAGGCGGCGCGGCTTGCCGCGCGCGAAAAGGCCGCGTGCGCGATCGGCCCGAAGCTCGCCGCCGCGCGCTATGGCCTGAGCGTGCTCGCCGCCGACATCGAAGACGAGCCGAACAACCGCACGCGCTTCGTCGTGCTCGGTGCGCTGGAGCCGGCTGCGACCGGGCGCGACGGCACCTCGATCATCATGTCCGCGCCCAACCGGCCCGGCGCGGTGCACGCGCTGCTCGAGCCCTTCGCGCGGCACGGGGTCAGCATGTCGCGCCTCGAATCACGTCCGACGCGCGTCGGGCAATGGGAATACTATTTCTACGTGGACCTCGACGGGCACCGGGCCGATCCGCCGGTCGCGGCCGCGCTTGGCGAGCTCGAGAAGCTCGCTCCGTTTCTCAAGATTCTCGGTTCCTACCCGCGGTCTGCCGCGTAAAAACATGCTGATGGACCTCTGCGAATTGTCGCCTTCCTACGTGCGCTCGATCGCGCCGTATCAGCCGGGCAAGCCGATCTCGGAGCTTGCGCGCGAGATGGGGCTCGACGAGAAGGCGATCGTCAAGCTGGCCTCGAACGAAAACCCGCGCGGCATCGGCCCGCGCACGCGCGCCGCGATCGAGGGCGCGATCGGCGAGATCGCGCGCTATCCCGACGGCAACGGCTTCGAGCTCAAGCAGGCGCTCGCGAAGCGCTATCACGTCGACATGGGCTCGATCGTGCTCGGCAACGGCTCGAACGACGTGCTCGAGCTCGTCGCGCTCGCTTTCCTCGGGCCGGGGCGCGCGGCGGTGTTCTCGCAGCATTGCTTCGCGGTCTACCCGCTCGCGACGCAGGCGCGCGGCGCGCGCTCGATCGTCGTGGCGGCGAAAAGCTACGGCCACGACCTCGACGCGATGGCGAGGGCGATCGACGACGAGACCTACGTCGCGTGGATTGCCAACCCGAACAACCCGACCGGAACCTTCGCGCGCCACGAGGAGGTCGAGGCCTTCCTCAAGCGCGTGCCCGAGCGCGTGCTGGTGGTGCTCGACGAGGCCTACAACGAGTACCTGGCGCCGGAGCTGCGCGGCGACACGGTGAGGCTCGTCAAGCGCCATCCCAACCTGGTCGTCACGCGCACCTTCTCCAAGGCGTACGGGCTAGCGGGGCTGCGCGTCGGCTACGCGCTCGCGCAAGCGTCGGTCGCCGATGTCATGAATCGCGTGCGGCAGCCGTTCAACGTCAACAGCGTCGCGCTCGCCGCGGCGACCGCGGCGCTCGACGACATGGAGTTCGTCGCGCGCAGCTACGCGCTCAACCTACAGGGTCTGAAGCAGCTGGAAGAGGGCGCGAGCGGGCTCGGCCTCAAATACATCCCGTCGCACGGCAACTTCATCACGGTGCAGGTGGGCAAGGCGGCGGAGGTCTACAAGCGCCTGCTGCGCCGCGGCGTGATCGTGCGCCCGGTCGGCGGCGGCTACGGCCTGCCCGAGCATCTGCGCGTGACCGTCGGCACCGCGGAGGAGAACCAGAGATTCCTCGGCGCGCTCGCGGCCAGCCTGAAGGAATGAGACTTGCCGTTGTCGGCGTCGGTCTCATCGGCGGTTCGTTCGCACTCGCGCTGAAGCAGGCCAAGGCGGTCAGCCACGTGGTCGGCGTCGGCCGCAACCCCGCCAACCTCAAGCTCGCGCGCGAGCGCGGGATCATCGACTCCGTCGCGGCCGACGCCGCGGCCGCGACGCGCGGCGCGGACCTGGTGCTGATCGCCACGCCGGTCGCGCAGTTTGCGGGAATCTTCAGGGAACTCGCTGGGAGTCTCGACGCTAAAACCCTGGTCACGGACGGCGGCAGCACCAAGCGCGACGTGATCGCCGCCGCGCGCAAGGCGCTCGGCAAGAACGTGTCGCGCTTCGTTCCAGCGCATCCGATCGCGGGCGCGGAGAAAAGCGGCGCCGCCGCCGCAAAGGCCGACCTTTTTCGCGACCGGCGCGTGGTGCTGACGCCGCTGGAAGAGAACGCCAAGAACAGCATCTCGACCATCGAGGCGGCCTGGGCTGCCTGCGGTGCGAAAGTAAGCCGCATGAACGCGGAGGAGCACGACGCGGTGCTGGCCGCCGTCAGCCACCTGCCGCATCTCCTCGCGTTCGCGCTGGTGCACGAGGTCGCGCAGCGCAAGAACTCCGAGCAGCTGTTCTCGTTCGCGGCCGGCGGGTTCCGCGACTTCACGCGCATCGCCTCCAGCCACCCCGAGATGTGGCGCGACATCTGCGTCGCCAACCGCGACCGGTTGCTCGACGAGGTGTCGCGCTTTTCCAAAAAGATGGACAAGATCAAAAGCCTGCTCGACCGCCCTGCCGAGCTGGAGAAGCTCTTCGCCGAAGCGCGCGCCGCGCGCGACGAATGGATTCGCTCGAGCTGAAGCCCGCGCGCCGCGCCGCGGGCACGGTGCGGCTTCCCGGCTCGAAGAGCATCTCCAACCGCGTCCTGCTGCTCGCCGCGCTGGCGCAGGGCGAAACCGAGATCACGGGCCTGCTCGACGCCGACGATACGCGCGTCATGCGCGAAGCGCTGCGCAAGCTGGGAGTGAAGTTTTCCGGCGATCGCATCGCGGGCGTCGCCGGGCCGTTCCCGGTCAAGGCGGCGGATCTTTTTCTCGGCAACGCCGGCACCGCGTTCCGGCCGCTGACCGCGGCGCTCGTCTTCTCCGGCGGCGAATACCGCCTGTCCGGGTTGCCGCGCATGCACGAACGCCCGATCGGCGACCTGGTCGACGCGCTGCGCGGCATCGGCGCGCGCATCGACTACGAAATCAACGAGGGCTTTCCTCCACTCGCGCTGCACTCGTCGAAGCTGAAGCTCGAAAAGCTCAGGGTGCGCGGCGATATTTCCTCGCAGTTCCTTACCTCGCTGCTCATGGCACTGCCGCTCTCAGGACAGGCCGCGCGCGTCGAGGTGCAGGGCGAGCTGATCTCCAAGCCGTACGTCGAGATCACGCTGAACGTGATGCGGCTCTTCGGCGTGAACGTGAAGCGCGGCGGCGGCTGGCGCTGGTTCGAAGTCCCCGCGTCCCCTTATGTCTCGCCGGGAAAAGTGTTCGTGGAAGGCGATGCGTCGTCGGCTTCGTACTTCCTCGCCGCTGGCGCGATCGGCGGCGGCCCGGTGCGGGTGGAGGGCGTGGGGCGGGCGAGCATCCAGGGCGACGTGCGCTTCACCGAAGTGCTCGAGCGCATGGGCGCGCAGGTTTCGCTTGGCGAGGACTTCATCGAGGTGAAGGGCAGCGGCAGGCTCAAGGCGCTCGACATGGACATGAACCACATTCCCGACGCCGCCATGACTGCGGCGGTGCTCGCCCTATTCGCCGACGGCACGACGACGATCCGCAACGTCGCGAGTTGGCGGGTGAAGGAAACCGACCGCCTCGCCGCGATGGCCGCCGAGCTGCGCAAGCTCGGCGCGCAGGTCGAGGAAGGCGGCGACTTCCTGAAGATCGCGCCCGGCAAGCTCAAGCCGGGCGTGGCGATCGATACTTACGACGACCATCGCATGGCGATGAGCTTCTCGCTCGTCGCGCTCGGCGGCGTGCCGGTGCGCATCAACGACCCGCGGTGCGTGGCGAAGACCTTCCCGGACTACTTCACCGTCATTGGAAAAATCCTCGACTGACGTCCCGGTAATCGCGATCGACGGGCCTTCCGCCTCCGGCAAGGGCACGATTGCGAAGCGAGTCGCCCAGGCGGTGCGCTTCCACTATCTCGAAAGCGGCGCGCTGTACCGGTTGGTCGCGCTGCTGGCGTTCCGCCGGGGCCTTACCGATGAACGCGCGATCGCCGAAGCCGCGGAGAGCATGGACATCGTGTTCCGGGAAGACGAAATTCTCCTTGAAGACCAAGACGTTAGCACTCATATTCGCCACGAGGAGATCGGCAACCGGGCATCCGATGTGGCGCGAATGCCGCTCGTGCGGCAGGCCTTGCTGAAGCGGCAGCGGGCGTTCCGTGAGCCCCCGGGTTTAGTGGCCGACGGGCGCGACATGGGGACCGTGGTGTTCCCGGACGCGGCGCTCAAAATTTTCTTGACAGCGAGCCCCGAGGTAAGGGCTCGACGACGATATAAGCAGTTGATAGAAAAAGGAATCGCTGCTAATCTGGCGGCCCTTTCGCGGGACCTCGCCGAGCGCGACAAGCGCGACGCGACCCGCGCCGTGGCGCCGCTGGTTCCGGCGCCCGATTCGCAAGTGCTGGATTCTTCGGCGCTTTCGGTAGAGGAGGTGGCGGACCGAGTTTTGGATTTATGGCGTAGTTCGGGTGGGCGCGGCTAGGTGCGGCGCCCGGTTTTCAACTTAACCCGGGGACCCAAGTCTCCGGCTTGAAAAGGTTTTTTCATTTACATGGCTAGTGTTTCCCCGCAGTCCCCCAAGTCTCCTGTCAGCGAGTCCTTCGCCGCGCTTTTCGAGGAGAGCCTCAACCGCAAGGAGATGCGCATCGGCGAGGTGATCACCGCCGAGGTGGTCAGCGTCGACGAGAACTTCGTGGTCGTGAACGCGGGGCTGAAGTCCGAGAGCGTGATCGCGGTCGATGAATTCAGGAACGACGCCGGGCAGGTCGAAGTGAAGCCCGGCGACTTCGTCAGCGTCTCGATCGAGGCGCTGGAAGACGGCTACGGCGCAACGCGCCTGTCGCGCGACAAGGCGAAGCGCATGGCGGCATGGCTCGAGCTGGAGAAAGCGCTCGAGTCGGGCGAGAAGATCAAGGGCGTGATCACCGGCAAGGTGAAGGGCGGTCTGACCGTCATGGCTAAAGGCATTCGGGCATTCCTCCCCGGATCTCTCGTCGATCTTCGGCCCGTTAAGGACACCTCGCCGTACGAAGGCAAGGAGATGGAGTTCAAGGTCATCAAGCTCGACCGCAAGAGGAACAACGTGGTCGTGTCGCGCCGCGCGGTGCTCGAGGAGACCGCGGGCGCCGAGCGCGAGCAGCTGCTCGCTTCGCTGCAGGAAGGTGCCACCGTCAAGGGCATCGTCAAGAACATCACCGACTACGGCGCGTTCGTCGACCTCGGCGGCATCGACGGCCTGCTGCACATCACCGACCTCGCGTGGCGGCGCGTGAAGCATCCGTCCGAGGTGCTCAACGTCGGCGACGAGGTCACCGCCAAGGTGCTCAAGTTCGACTCCGAGAAGAACCGCGTTTCCCTCGGCCTCAAGCAGCTCGGCGAGGACCCGTGGGTCGGCATCGCAAGACGGTACCCCCAGGGGACGAGACTCTTTGGAAAAGTGACGAACCTGACCGACTATGGCGCGTTCGTGGAAGTGGAAAGCGGAATCGAAGGCCTGGTGCACGTCTCCGAGATGGACTGGACCAACAAGAACGTGCATCCCTCCAAGGTGGTGCAGGTCGGCGACGAGGTCGAGGTCATGATCCTCGAGATCGACGAAGAGCGCCGCCGCATCTCGCTCGGCATGAAGCAGTGCATGCCGAACCCCTGGGAAGACTTCGCCCGCGAGTACAAGAAGGGCGACAAGGTGAAGGGCCAGATCAAGTCGATCACCGACTTCGGCGTGTTCGTCGGTCTGCCCGGCGGCATCGACGGCCTGGTGCACCTGTCCGACCTGTCCTGGTCGGCGCCCGGCGAGGAGGCGGTGAAGAACTTCAAGAAGGGCGAGGAGGTCGAGGCGGTGGTGCTATCGATCGACATCGAGCGCGAGCGCATCTCGCTCGGCATCAAGCAGCTCGAGGGCGACCCGTTCACCAACTTCATCGCCGGTCACGAAAAGAACAGCGTGGTCACCGGCACGGTGAAGTCGGTCGACGCCAAGGGCGCGGTGGTCGACATCGGCGGCGTCGAGGGCTACCTGCGCGCCTCCGAGTTCGCGCGCGACCGCGTCGACGACCTCACCAAGCACCTGAAGGACGGCGACAGCGTGCAGGCGATGATCATCAACGTCGACCGCAAGAACCGCTCGATCAACCTGTCGGTCAAGGCGAAAGACCTGTCGGAGGAGACCGAGGCGATGAAGCAGCTGCGCACCGAGAACGCCGCGGCGAGCGCGGGCGCCACCAACCTGGGCGCGCTGCTCAGAGCGAAGCTCGACAAGAAGGACGGCAACCCGCAGCAATAACGAGATAGAAAGGAGCGCAGGAAACGCGCTTAAGCAAGGGGGAGAATGGTTGCCATGACGAAATCGGAACTGATCGCGCGCCTCGCGCAGCGCTACCCGCAATTGGTGGCGAAAGACGCGGAGTACGCGGTGAAGATGATCCTCGATGCGATGACGCAGAGCCTGCTCGGCGGCCATCGCATCGAGATCCGCGGCTTCGGCAGCTTCGGGCTCAACTACCGCCCGCCGCGCACCGGGCGCAATCCGAAGTCCGGGGAGAGGGTGCAGGTGCCCGAGAAGTACGTGCCGCACTTCAAGGCCGGCAAGGAGCTGCGCGAGCGCGTGGACTCCGCCACGCCGCACGCTCCGGCCGCGTCACAGGAGCGCGCCTCCCAGCCTGTCCGGTGAACCCTAGGTGAGAATCCTCACCTGGGCGATCCGCCTCGCGCTGTTCGTCCTGCTGATCGCGTTCGCGGCGAAGAACGTCGCGCCGGTCCGGCTCCAGTTCTACTTCGATCTCGCGCTCGAGGCGCCGCTCGTGCTGTGGCTGTTCGGCTTCTTTGCGCTCGGCGCACTGTTCGGCGTGAGCGCTATGGTGAGCACGGTGCTGCGCCAGCGCCGCGAGATCTCGATCCTCAAGCGCCCGGTCGAGCCGCCGTCCGCGCCGCCGCTTTTTCCGATGCACTAGGCGATGGAGTTCGAATACTGGTGGCTGCTCGGCTTTCCGCTGTTCTTCGGCTTGGGCTGGATCGCGGCGCGCATCGACATCAAGCAGATCGTGTCGGAGTCGCGGGCGCTGCCGCGCTCCTACTTCAAGGGCCTCAACTTCCTGCTGAACGAGCAGCCCGACAAGGCGATCGAGGCGTTCATCGAGGTGGTGAAGGTCGACCCCGAGACGGTCGAGCTGCATTTCGCGCTCGGCAGCCTGTTCCGCCGGCGCGGCGAGTACGACCGGGCGATCCGCATGCACCAGAACCTACTGGAGCGCGCCGACCTCGGCCCGGAGCAGAAGATGCAGGCGCAGATGGAGCTCGGCCAGGACTACCTGAAGGCGGGGATCCTCGACCGGGCGGAAGAGGTCTTCTCCCGGCTCGAAAAAACCAACCAGGCGATCGCCGCGCGGCGCTACCTGCTCGAGATCTACGAGCAGGAGAAGGACTGGCCGCGCGCGATCGAGATGACCCGGCAGGTCGAGACCGACCCGCGCGCGCTCGCGCAGTACTACTGCGAGCTCGCGGCCTCCGAGGCCGGCAGCTCGCGGCCCGACGCGGCGCGGCGCCACCTTGACGCGGCGCTCGACGCGAACCGGAAATGTGTGCGTGCCAGTCTGCTATGGGGTGATCTTGAGAGAAATTCCAATCGAATCGACCAGGCTATCGAGCACTGGAAGCGCATCGAGTCGCAGGACCCGGCCTACCTCGCGCTGGTTGCGCAGCGCCTGGTCGAGGCCTACCGCGACGCCGGGCGCGCGGAGGAGGGGTTGACGCTGCTCGCCGGCTACCTCGAGCGCTATCCCTCGCTCGACCTGCTGGACACGGTTTTCCAGCAGACTCTGGAAGCGAAGGGCCCGGAGCAGGCCTACACGCTGGTGCGCGACGAGCTGCGCCGCAACCCCACGCTGCTCGGCCTGGACCGTCTGCTCGAGGCGCAGATCGTCGCCGCGGGCTCGCCCGACAAGCGCCGCGACCTGGAGCTGGTGCGCAACCTGGTGCACGGCCACACGCGGCGCCTCGCGCGCTACCGCTGCGAGAGCTGCAGCTTCAAGGCGCGCCAGTTCCACTGGCAATGCCCCGCGTGCGGCGGCTGGGAAACGTACGCGCCGCGGCGCACCGAGGAATTTGACCTGACCCCATGAACGTCACCGTCGTCGGCACCGGCTATGTCGGACTGGTCACGGGCGCATGCCTGGCGGACGCCGGCAACACCGTCTTCTGCCTCGACTTGAACGCCGAGAAGATCGCTGCGCTGAACGCGGGAAAGATCCCGATCTTCGAGCCCGGCCTGGAGCCCATCGTGCGCCGAAACCGCGAGGCCGGGCGGCTCAGGTTCTCGACCGACGTCGCCGCGAGCGTGGCGCACGGCGAGCTGCAGCTGATCGCGGTCAATACGCCGCCGGGCGAGGACGGCTCGGCCGACCTGCAACACGTGCTTGCTGCCGCCGAAGCGATCGCGAAGCACATGAAGTCCTGGAAGCTGATCGTCACCAAGTCCACCGTGCCCGTGGGGACCGCAGACAGGATTCGCGACGCGGTACGCAAACTCACCCGCCACGAATTCGCCGTGGTCTCCAACCCTGAGTTCTTGAAGGAAGGGGCGGCGGTCGAGGACTTCATGCGGCCCGATCGCGTGATCATCGGCGCGGAGGATGCGCGCGCCGTGGCGCTGCTGCGCCAGCTCTACGCGCCGTTCCAGCGCAACCACGAGCGCGTAATGGTCATGAACGTGCGCTCGGCCGAGCTCACCAAGTACGCTGCGAACTCGATGCTCGCCACCCGCATCTCGTTCATGAACGAGCTCGCCAACCTCGCCGAGGCGCTCGGCGCCGACATCGAGGAAGTGCGCCGCGGCATCGGCTCCGACCCGCGCATCGGCTATCAGTTCCTGTACCCCGGCGCGGGCTTCGGCGGCTCGTGCTTTCCGAAGGACGTGAAGGCGCTGCAGCGCACCGCCGACGAGGCCGGCCGGCCGCTGCGCGTGCTCGCGGCGGTGGAGCAGGTGAACGAGGCGCAAAAGCATGTGCTGGGGAACAAGATCCGGGAGCGCTTGGGCTCTCTTTCGGGCAAGACCCTCGCTCTGTGGGGCCTCGCCTTCAAGGCCAACACCGACGACATGCGCGAGGCGCCGAGCCGCACGCTGATCGGGGATCTCCTGGCCGCCGGCGCCACGGTGCGCGCCTACGATCCCGCCGCGCGTGCCGAGGCGCGGAAGATCTTCGAGAACCGCAAAGGGGTCGAGATCGTCGATTCCGCCATGGCCGCCCTCGAGGGCGCGGACGCGCTCGCGATCGTCACCGAATGGCAGGAGTTCCGCAGCCCGGATTTCGCCGGGATCAAGGCGCGCCTGAAGACGCCGGCGATCTTCGACGGGCGCAACCTTTACGATCCGGCGGTGCTGCGCGGCCTCGGCCTCGAGTACTACCCGATCGGGAGAAAGACATAGATACCGCAAAGGCACGCGTGCTGGTGGTGGGCGACGTGATGCTCGACCGCTACTGGTTCGGCGACGTCTCGCGCATCTCGCCGGAAGCGCCGGTGCCTGTGGTGCTGATCAAGGACGAAGACCAGCGGCTCGGCGGCGCGGCCAACGTGGCGTGGAACTGCCGCGAGCTCGGCGCGCGCACGCGGCTCCTGTCGGTGGTGGGCCGCGACGAGCCCGGCCGCGCGCTCGAGGCGCTGCTCAAGAAAAACCGCATCGACGCGAGCCTGCACCACGACCGCGGCCTGCACACCACGCAGAAGCTGCGGGTGATCGGCCGGCGCCAGCAGCTGCTGCGCATCGATTTCGAGCGGCCGCCGTCGCGCGAGGTGCTCGCCTCCAAGCTCGCCGAGTTCAAGCGGGCGTTGCCCGAGAGCGACGTGATTATCCTTTCCGACTACGGCAAGGGCGGGCTGCACCACATCGCCGAGATGATCCGCGGCGCGCGCCGCGCCGGAACGCGCGTGCTGATCGACCCGAAGGGCGACGATTACGCGCGCTACAAGGGCGCGAGCATCATTACCCCGAATCTTGCCGAGCTGCGCGAGGTGGTCGGTACCTGGAAGGACGAGAAGGATCTCAAGAGCCGCGCCACGGCCCTGCGCGATCGGCTCGGCCTCGAGGCGCTGCTGCTCACGCGCGGCGAGGACGGCATGACGCTCTTCAAGGGCGCGAAGACCTTCTCGGTAAAGGCCGAAAAGCGCGAGGTGCTCGACGTCACCGGCGCCGGCGACACGGTGATCGCCACCCTCGCGGTGATGCTCGCCGCCGGCGCGGGCCTGGAGGCCGCCGTGCGCCTCGCCAACCGCGCCGCGGGTATCGTGGTCGGCAAGCTGGGCACCGCAGCCGCGACGCACGCGGAGCTGTTTCCAAAGAAATGACCTACTACGTCGTCACCGGAGCGGCAGGCTTCATCGGCTCGCGCATCGTCGAAGGGCTGAACCGGCATGGCGTGACCGAGGTCATCGCCGTGGACAACCTCGCGCAAGCCGACAAGTTCAAGAACCTCGCCGGCTGCGAGATCGCGGACTACGTCGACCAGTCCGAGTTCATCGGCAACCTCGAGCGCTACGAGGGCGCGGTCGAGGCGCTTCTCCACCAGGGCGCCTGCTCCGACACGATGGAGAGCGACGGGCGCTACATGCTCGACAACAACTACGGCTACTCCAAACGGCTGCTCGAGTGGTGCCAGGAAGAGGAAGTGCCCCTGATCTACGCCTCCTCGGCGTCGGTCTACGGCGCGGGACGCGAGTTCCGCGAGGAGCGCCGCTGCGAGAAGCCGCTCAACGTCTACGGCTACTCCAAGTTCCTCTTCGACCAGTACGTGCGCCGCATGTTGGATTCGAAGAGCGCCCAGGTCACGGGTTTGCGCTACTTCAACGTCTACGGGCCGAATGAGCAGCACAAGGGCCGCATGGCGTCGGTCGCCTTTCACGCCTATCAGCAGCTGCTGAGTGCAGGCAAAGTGAAGCTCTTCGTCGGCTCGGACGGCTACGGCAACGGCGAGCAGCGGCGCGACTTCGTCTACGTGGACGACGTGGTCGACGTCAACCTGTGGCTGCTCGAGCACCGCGAAGTGTCGGGCGTGTTCAACTGCGGGACCGGCCGCGCGCAGAGCTTCAACGAGCTCGCTGGAGCGACCATCAACGCGGTGCAGGAGACTCGTCTTTCCCCCAAAGAGCTCGCCTCGCGCGGCTTGATTGAATACATTCCTTTTCCGCCGGCGCTGGTCGGCAAGTACCAGAGCTACACGCAAGCCGACCTCGGGCGCCTGCGCGCCGCGGGGTATGCGCGCGAGTTCAGGCCGGTGGAAAGCGGCGTCGCGGCCTACGTCGCGCATCTGCAGGAAAAGTGAAGAAGACCGTCGGGGACGCGTGAAGAAGACCGTCGAAGACTTCATCGGCAACACGCCGCTGGTGCGCCTGCAGCGCCTGCCCGGTTCCGACAAGAACTTGTTGCTGGCGAAGCTGGAGGGCAACAATCCCGCCGGCTCGGTAAAAGACCGGCCGGCGATCTCGATGATCCGCCACGCCGAGGCGCGCCGGCGCATCAAGCCGGGCGAGACGCTGATCGAGCCCACCTCGGGCAACACCGGCATCGCGCTCGCCATGGCGGCGGCGATCCGCGGCTACCGGCTGGTGCTGATCATGCCCGAGCACCTGTCCGCCGAGCGGCGCCAGACCATGCGCGCGTACGGCGCCGAGATCATCCTCACGCCCCGGGCGGGCGGCATGGAGGCGGCACGCGATCTCGCGGAGCGCATGGTGCGCGAGAAGAAGGGCGTCATGCTCGACCAGTTCGCCAACCCGGACAATCCGCTGGTGCATTACGAGACCACCGGGCCCGAGATCTGGCGCGACACCGACGGCCGCATCACCCACCTCGTGTCGAGCATGGGCACCACCGGCACCATCATGGGCTGCTCGCGCTATCTGAAGGAGAAAAACCCCAAGGTGCAGATCATCGGCTGCCAGCCCGCCGAGGGCTCGCAGATCCCGGGCATCCGCAAGTGGCCCGAGGCGTACCTGCCCAAGATCTACGACAAGAAGCGAGTCGACCGGCTGGAGTACGTGAGCCAGGCCGAGGCCGAGGAGATGACGCGCCGCCTCGCGCGCGAGGAAGGCATCTTCGCCGGCATCTCCTCCGGCGGGGCGATGCACGTGGCGCTGCGCCTCTCGAAGGCGCTGAAGAACGCGGTCATCGTGACCATCGTCTGCGACCGCGGTGATCGGTACCTCACCACCGGCGTGTTTCCGGATTGACGTGACGCCCACCCTCGTTTTCGACATCGAAACCATTCCCGACGTCGCCGGGATCCGCCGGCTGCACGAGCTGCCCGAGGATCTGCCCGACGTCGACGTGGCCGAGATCGCCGCGCAGAAGCGGCGCGTGCAGACCGGCAACGATTTCCTGCCGCCCTATCTGCACCGCGTGGTGGTGATCTCGTGCGTGCTGCGCGACGACGACGGCGTGCGCGTGTTCTCGATCGGCGAGCCCGAGGCGAACGAAGCCGCCGCGATCCGCCGCTTCTTCGAGGGCATCGACAAGTACGTGCCGCAGATCGTGTCGTGGAACGGCCGCGGCTTCGACCTGCCCGTGCTGGTGAACCGTGCGCTCCAGCACGGCGTGGGCGCCGCCTGCTTCTGGGACACCGGGCGCGAGAACCAGGACTTCCGTTACTCGAACTACATCAACCGCTTCCACGAGCGCCACGTGGACCTGATGGACGTGCTCTCGCTCTACGGCGGGCGCGGCTCGCCGCTCGACGACGTCGCGCGGCTGGCGGGCCTGCCCGGCAAGATCGGCATCGGCGGCGGCGCCGTGTGGGAGCGCTACCGGCGCGGCGAGCTCGCCGCGATCCGCAACTACTGCGAAGCCGACTGCGTCAATACCTACCTGCTTTTCCTGCGTTTTCAGCTGATGCGCTGCGTGCTCGACTCCTCGCGCTACGCCGAAGAGTGCAACGTGCTGCGCGCGGCGCTCGAGAAGCGCCCCGAGCCGCACTGGAAAGAGTTTCTCTCGCTCTGGAAGACCTGATCCTCAGCATCGACGCGCTCGACGCCGAAGGCCGGGGCGTCGCGCGCAACGCCGACGGCAAGGTGACTTTTGTTGAGGGCGCTTTGCCCTCGGAGCGCGCTTCGGTGCGCATCTTCCAGCAAAAGCGAAAGTTCGATCTGGGGCGCGCGACGGCGGTGCTGGAAAGCTCGGCCGGACGCCGCGCGCCGCGCTGTCCGCACTTCGGCGTCTGCGGCGGCTGCGCGACGCAGCACGCGGACGAGCGCACGCAAATGGCGGCGAAGCAGCGCTGGCTGGAAGACTGCCTCGAGCGCATCGGCAAGGTGAAGCCCGACACCCTGCTGCCGATCGTCTACGGCCCGGAGTGGGGCTACCGCCACCGCGCACGGCTCTCCGTGCGCTACGTGCAGAGCCGCGGCGGCGCGATGGTCGGCTTCCGCGAGCGGCGCTCGACCCACGTCGCCGACATGCGCGAATGCCATGTTCTGCCCGAGGCGATCAGCGGACTCATCACGCCGCTGCGCGAGCTGGTCGATCGCCTCTCGATCCGCGAGCGGCTGCCGCAGATCGAGCTCGCGGTCGGTGACAACGTCACGGTGCTGGTTTTCAGGCATCTGGTGCCTCTTTCCCCGGAAGACGAGGTCGCGCTAAGGGAGTTCGCGCAAACCCATGCCGTGCACGCCTGGCTGCAGCCGGCCGGGCCGGACAGCGCGCAGCCGTTCCAGCCGGTGGCGAGCGGGCTCTACTACGAGCTGCCGGAGTTCGGCCTGCGCATCGGCTTTCGCCCGACCGAGTTCACGCAGGTCAACTTTGCGATGAACCGCATCCTCGTCGCGCGGGCGCTGCGGCTGCTCGACCCGCAGCCCGGCGAGCGCATCGCGGATCTCTTCTGCGGGCTGGGCAATTTCTCGCTGCCACTCGCCGCGCGCGGCGCGCAGGTGGTCGGCTTCGAAGGCAGCCGGCAGCTCGTCGACCGCGCGCGCGAGAATGCCGCGGCCAACGACCTGGTGGCGCAGTTCGAGGTCATGGACTTGTTCAAGCCCAACCTGGGTCCTTACGCGCCATTCGAGAAGATCCTGATCGATCCGCCGCGCGAGGGCGCGATCGAGCTCATCAAGTCGCTTCCCGATGCATGGCCGCGGCGCATCGTGTACGTGTCGTGCGACCCCGCGACGCTGGCGCGCGATGCGGGGGTGCTGGTCCACGCCAAAGGCTGGCGCCTCGCCGCGGCCGGGGTGGTCAACATGTTCCCGCATACGGCGCACGTCGAAAGCCTCGCGCTCTTCGAGCGCGGGGAGCCCTGAAGCCCGGTACAAACTCAAAGGGCGCCCGAAGGCGCCCTTGGCGGTAGGAAACCCCCGCGACCTTAGTCGCGGTCGCCCGCGAGGGCCAGCAGCAGGTGCAGCAGGTTGGCGAAGATGTTGAACAGGCTCATGTACACGCCGGTCGTCGCCATCACGTAGTTGGTCTCGCCGCCGCGCAGGATGCGCTGCAGGTCGTAGAGCAGGAAGAGCGAGAACACCACGATCACCAGCGTCGAGATCGTCAGCGCCAGCGCCGGGATCTGCAGGAACATGTTGGCGATCATTGCGATCAGCAGCGCGATCATGCCGACGAACAGGAACTTGCCCATGAAGCTCAGGTCGCGCTTGATGGTCTGCGCCAGCGCGCCCATGGCGAAGAAGATCACGCCGGTGCCCACGGCCGCGTAGCCGACGAGCGCCATGCCGTTCTTCATCGAAAGCGCGACGTTGAGGATCGGCCCCAGCCACCAGCCGAGCAGGCCGGTCATCAGCAGCAGCAGGCCGATGCCGAGCGCGCTGTTGCGGTTGGCGGCGATGCCGAACTGCAGGCCGATCACCGCGGCGAGCATCACCAGCGTGCTGATGATCGGGCTCGACACGATGATGCTGCTCGTCGCCATGCCGATCCAGGCGCCGATCACCGTCGGCACCATCGTCAGGGCGAGCAGCAGGTAGGTATTGCGCAGGACCTTTCGGCTGTCCGCGCTGACCGCAACGTCCTGCGGGATCTCGTAAGTGGTTCCCCGCCCGAACGACGAGTCGTCGGTACGCACGGGCTTCAGGTCAGGTTGCATCTGTTTCCTCCTTATGTAACTGCTAAGACTACCAAACCGCCCCTAAGTTGCAACGGCAAGCGGCACCGCTGACGCTAAAATGCGGGCGTTACAGGGGTTTTTCAAGCCGGAGAGTTGGCAGAGCGGTCGAATGCGGCGGTCTTGAAATTCTCCCGCTGGCGTCCGTTAGATACTGCGCTGTTCCGTAACATGCTGTCCTGTTGGGCAAAGCCTGCCGCGCTCCGTACAGCGCAACACGACGCAGCACGGCGCAACCGCTGCCGGAAATCTACAAGTCAATCTGCAAGTCGCTCACAGTACCCCTTCGAGCATCCTGCCTGCTACGGCGACGGCTTGATCCTCTGAGCGCTTGAACGTGCCGTTACGGGCACTATTGGCACTAGGTTACGGAAAGAACGCCGAGCGGCTCGGGGCGCCCCGGTCAACGCTGTAAGAACAGATACCCTAGGCGGGCGCGCTCGACCGTGCCTTGGTTGAACGACTTGTCGAAGTTCTCGCGGTTGGTGATGTCGTAGCGCTCGGCGGCCTTGCCATCCACGTAGCGGATGAGCTTGTTGCGGACGTTGTCCAGCAGTAGCAATACAGGTTTCGCGGATTTCATTGAAGAACCGCCAGTGTGCTAGCACTGGCAGGTAGGCCGCCAGAGTTGGCGTGTGATAATTGCGCACGACGGGGAAAAAAAATGTCAAAGCCGGCCCCGCGGGTGCTCGGTTACGCGAGGAGCGCCGGGCGTGTCGCTTCGCGCGCAATGTATTACGAAGCTGGCCGAGCGCAGGCCCCGATGCGCAGAACCGATGACGGCAAGAACCGCGCTGGAATGGCAGTACGAGCCGGCCACCTTTTTTGAAGGTCCTATCGATGAGTCGCTTTCGCACGGGCGCCTAACCTGCGCCGCGGGAAAAGCGACGTACGCGCTTGCCGTGCCGGCCGACCCGCTGCCTTCTGATGTTCAGAGCGCGATCGAAAATGAAGTTGAGGCCCACTTCAAACCCTGGCAGGTCGCGACCGGGAAAGCGCTCGGAATCGTGAATCCTGACTGGCGCTTTATCCATGACGCCGCCAATAACATGCCACTTCGCCAAGGCGTCATCGCGGCCAGCAGATGCCCAACCTGCAGCGACGCCACGCGAGAGGAACTCGACAGGGCGCGAAACGTGGCGCGCAACATCATTCAGTCGTTCGCCGCCCGCGTGTGAGTACGGGAAGCGCGGGAGCCCTGGGCGGCAGGCTAAACCGGAGGCCCGTCCTCGCGTTCCTTTGCGTACTGCTCGTCCAACAGTACCGCCAGATCCACGTTTAGGAACCTTGTGCCCCGGGTGAACACAGTGCCGGGCATGACATCCACTTGGCCAGATGGCAGCGGTAAAGATGCGGGCGTCATGCAGCGCCACACGCCGTACGCGTCCCGTGTGAAGTGCTTCATGAAGTCCTGCATGCCCCTGCTAGCCCCTTAACAACTTCCCCTACAAGCAGCATACCTCACCCGATCTGCAAACGAAGTTGCAAATGGGCACGTCGCGGTCTGCGAAACAGCGAAAACCCCTAGAATTCAAAGCCCGGAGAGTTGGCAGAGCGGTCGAATGCGGCGGTCTTGAAAACCGTTAGCCCGCAAGGGCTCGGGGGTTCGAATCCCTCACTCTCCGCCA
>DASRIR010000302.1:0-37522 GCA_035649875.1 Burkholderiales bacterium
TTTTGCCGCAGGACCAGAAGAACCCGGTCGAGCAGCGACTGCACCTCGACCGAGCCCGCCGCGCGGTAGTGGAGCGAGTCGGCCAGCCCGACCAGGAGAAAGAAGCCCAGCACCACACCTGACGCCACCGCGGCTTTCGACTGGAATACGCGCTGCCAGGGCGCCGCGAGGTGCGGCCGGCGGCGGCAGTACAGCGCATAAAGCGCGACCGCGGCGACCAGTAGCCACAGCAGGACGTCGGTGGCAAGGACGACCGGCATCATTCGAGCCTGATGCGCGGATCGACCAGCGTGTACGAGAGGTCGGTGAACAGCAACCCCACGATGTAGAGCACCGAGCCGATGAACACCATCGAGCGCACCACCGCGAAGTCCTGCGCCTGGATCGCGTCGATGGTGTAGCTGCCAAGGCCGGGAATGCCGAAGAACGACTCGGCGAGCAGGCTTCCCATAAAGAGCAGCGGGATTACGACGACCGCCCCGGTGAGGATCGGGATCATCGCGTTCTTCAGCACATGGCGGAACAGGACGACCGATTCGGCGAGTCCCTTGGCGCGCGCCGTGCGCACGTAGTCGCGCCCCATCTCTTCGAGGAAGATGGTGCGGTACCACCGGCTGCCCGAGCCGATGCCGCTCACCACGCCGATCAGCACCGGCAGGATGACGAATTTCGCGGCGTCGAGCCCGCCGTCGTAGCCCGAGATCGGCACCAGGTGCCAGATCTTGGAGGCGATGTACTGCCCGCCGATGATGTAGAAGAGCGTCGAGATCGACATCATCGCCACGCACAGCACCACGCCCCAGAAGTCGAGATAGGTGGCGCGGAAGAACGCCATCAGCAGCGCGAAGGTGATGTTCACCGCCAGGCCGACCAGGAACACCGGGATCGCGAGCGCGAGGCTGGGGCCCATGCGGGTGCGGATCTCGTGCGCGATGTCGCGCTTGTCCTCGGCGCGGCCGAAGTCCAAGGCGAAGAGCTTCAGCGACTTGTCGAAGAAGATGGTGTCGGTGAACTTGCCTGCGCCGGCGGCCTTCTCGTTCCACAGCAGGTCCTTGTCGTAGCCGCGCTCCTGCTTCCACTTGTCGATCGCCTCGGGCGTCACCCGCTTCGCGCCGAGATGCATGCGCGCCATGTCGTCGGGCGTGTTGACCACGAAGAACAGCACGAAGGTGATGAGGTTCACCCCGACGAGGATCGGGATCGCGTAGAGCACGCGCCTGACGATGTACGCGAGCATCAGGCGGCGGGTCTGGCGGCCATGCGTTCGCGGCGTCTATAGCTGATGAATGCCGGGACCGCCGAAGCGATCAGCGCCAGCACGATCAATCCCAAAGGCCAGAGCACGGGGCGGTTCCATTCGCGGCGCAGCGCCGCGCGCTTCTCCGGGTCGACGCGCAGGTACTGCAGCGTGTTGCCCGCCATATCGTTCGGCTTCGCGTTGGCGAGCCACTGATGGCGCAGCGTGTAGGCCTTGGGATGGAAGCCGAATACCCAGGGCGCGTCGCGTCGCGCGATCTCGACCATGCGATCGATCAGCTTCTGGCGCTCGGCGGAGCTGGGCATGTTCTTCATGCGCTCGAACAGCGCGTCGAACTCCGGGCTCGCGTAGTTCGAGCTGTTCGCGCCCGCGCCGTCGGCGCGCGCCTGCGGGCCGTGCAGCAGGAAAAGGAAGTTCTCGGGGTCGGGATAGTCGGCCGACCAGCCCAGGCCGTAGACCTGCTGCGTGCCCTTGCGGATTTTCTCCTGGAAGCGGTTCCAGTCGGTCTCGCGCACCTCGAGCTGGATCGAGAGCTTGTCGAACTGCTTGCGCCACCAGTCGAGGCGCGCCTTGTCCCCGGGACCGCGCGCTGTGGTGTCGAAGTAGAGCACGAGCGGCGCGCCGGTCTTCGTATCCCGCCCTTCCGGATAGCCGGCCTCGGCCAAGAGCTTCTTGGCCTCCGCGATCGGCCGGCGCTGCTCGCGGCCATCGCGCCACACGTGAGTGACCGGATTGATGCCGCCGGCGCCCTCGTGGCGGCCGAAGATGCCCGGCGGAATCGGGCTGTGCGCAACGATGCCCCGGCCGTTCGCGAAGATCGAGAGGTATTCCTCCATGTCGACCGCGATCGAGACCGCCTGGCGCAGCTTGCGCGCGCGCTCTGACATTCCGCCCACCACCGGGTCCTTCATGTTGAAGCCGAAGTAGAAGATCGTGGCGTCGACCGCGGTGGAGAGCTCGATGCCGCGCTCGACCATCTCCGGCGAGGGCTCGGACGCGCCGTCCACCGCGACCCGGATCGCCTGGTCGAAGTTCTCGGCGCTGATCCCGGCGTTGTCATAGTAGCCCTGCAGGAACTTGTTCCAGTACGGCACGCTTTCCTTCTCGCGCGTGAACACGACGCGGTCGACGAACGGCATGGTCTTGCCAGCGTCCTTCAGCAGCCCGGCCTCGGCGTCGGCTGGCTCGCCTTCCGCGGGATAGGGCATGCCGCGGTAATTCGGGTTGCGGGTGAGCACCATGCGCGCGTTCGGATCGTGCTCGGTCAGCATGTAGGCCCCGGTGCCGACCGGCCACCAGTCGAGGCCGAAGTTCCGGGGCTCCATGCCGGCCTGCTCGAAGAACTTCTCCGCTTCCCAGGGCATCGGCGAGAAGAACGGCATCGCGAGCCAGTAGACGAACTGCGGGTAGCGGCCCTTGAGCGTCACCCGATAGGTGTAGCGGTCCACCTCCTCCACGCCCTCCAGTGCGTGCTGGCGCAAATCGATCCAGCCGGGGGCGTCCAGCTTCTTCAGCTTTTCCGCGTACGCGCCCAAGCCCACGATGTATTCCGCCATCAGGCCGAAGATCGGCGAATGCAGCCGCGGATGCGCGAGGCGCTTGATCTGGTAGACGTAGTCCGCGGCCACGAGCTCGCGCGAACCGAGCGGGAGGTCATAGGGCGTCTTCAGTTTCTTGATCTTCCCGGAGTCCAATTCATGGTTGGCCGCGACGAACGCGGGGTGCGGCTGATATTGGATGCCGGGCTTGATGCGGATCTCGTACACCGTGAACTTGCCGCCCTGGATCTCTCTCGCCTTCGGAATTTCCACCGCGGTGAGCGGGATCAGCTCGTACGGACGCTTGAGGTAGTGATACTGCAGCGGCGGCTCGTAAACTTGGCGCGTGAAGAGCGCTTCGTCGGTGGTGTAGGACTGCACCGGATCCAGATGCTTCGGGCGCTGCACGAACGCCGCGTACAGCGTGTTGGCGCTGCGTTCCGCCGACGGATAAGGATCGTTCCAGACCTCGCCGCAGCCTGCCACGAGCAGGGTGAACATCAGGAAGACGCGCACGCGCTCAGTATAATCGGACGCATGGGTATCCTTTCCGGCAAGCGCATCCTCGTCACCGGCGTTCTCAGCAACCGCTCGATCGCGTACGGAATCGCGAAGGCGGCGCGGCGCGAAGGCGCGGAACTTGCACTCGCCTATCAGAACGAGCGCTTCAAGGATCGCGTCGGCGAGATGGCGAAGGAGCTCGGCTCGAGCATCGCCCTGCCTTGCGAGGTCACCAGCGATTCGGAAATCAGCGCCCTGTTCGAGGCGCTCGGCCGGCAATGGCAGAAACTCGATGGTGTGGTGCACGCCATCGCATTCGCGCCGCGCGAGGCGATCGCCGGCGACTTTCTCGAAGGCATCAGCCGCGAGGCGTTCCGCCAGGCGCACGACATCTCGGCGTACAGCTTCGCCGCCCTTGCCAAGGCGGCTTTGCCGCTGCTGCAAAAGAATTCTTCGCTGCTCACGCTCACCTATCTCGGCGCCGCGCGTGTCGTCCCCAACTACAACACGATGGGGCTCGCCAAGGCGAGCCTCGAAGCTTCGGTGCGCTACCTCGCGGCGAGCCTCGGGCCGCAGGGCATCCGCGTGAACGGCATCTCCGCCGGACCGATCAAGACGCTCGCCGCGGCCGGCATCGCGGGCTTCGGCAAGATCCTCAAGTTCGTCGAGGAGCACGCGCCCCTGCGGCGCAACGTGACGACCGAGGATGTCGGCAATGCCGCGGCGTTCCTGCTATCCGACCTGGCGGCCGCGGTGACGGGCGAGATCCTGTACGTCGACGGCGGCTTCAGCCACGTCGTCGCCGGGCTGCCTACTTCGCCTCCAGAATCTTCGAGTTGACCGAGATCTCGGCGCGGTTGCGCAGGCTGGCGATGAACGCGTCGAGCTGCGCGCCACCGTAGAGCTGGGCCGCGCGCGCGACCATCTGCTGGTCGCCTTCTTTCGCCGGCTCCTCGATCACTTTCGAGATGCGCAGCAGCGCGTAGCCGCCGTCGGGGATCGGTACGCCCACGTAAGCGGGCAGCTTGCTGGTATCGGCGGAAACCACCTGGCGCAGCAGGTTGACGGGAAGTCCTTGCGCTTCACGCCTTGAGACGAGTCGCGAAGGCCCCCACTTCACGCCCGCTTCCTCGCCCTTGCGCAGCTTTTCCAGCTTGGCGTTGCCGTCCTTCAGCGCGAGCGCGGAGGCCTCGCGCCGCCGCAGCAGCTCGGCGATGTCGCCCTTCACCTCGTCGAAGGCGCGCTGAGCCGCGGGCTGGTGCTCGATTACACGGGCCGCGACCAGCGTGTTGGGCGCGACCTCGATCGCGTCCGTATTGCGCTTGTTCTTCAGCGCGTCGGAGGAGAAGAGCGCCGCGAGCAGCTTCGGGTTGTCGAGCGCGCCGAGCTCCTGGCGCGCCGACTTGGCGATCCAGCCGGTGGTCTGCACCTCTAGCTTGAAGCGCTCGGCCGCCGGCTTCAGGCTGTCGGACTGCTCGTAGACCATGTTGTTGAAGGCCTCGGCGGACTCGGCGAACTTCCGCTGGCCCTTCTGGCGCGCGAGCTCCTCGGCGAGCTCCTTGCGCACCTCGTCGAACGGGCGCGCCTTGGCGCCCTGGATGCCGGTGAGGCGGATCACGTGGAAGCCGAACTCGCTCTCCACGGTCTGCGTCTCGTTCTGCGCGAGCTTGAATACCGCGTCCTCGAAGGGCTTCACCATCATGCCGCGGCCGAACCAGCCGAGGTCGCCGCCCTTCTCGGCCGAGCCCGGGTCCTGGGAGTGCTTCTTGGCCAGCTCGGCGAAGCGCCCGGGCGCCTTCTTCAAATCCTGCAGCAGCTTGTCGGCTTCTTCCTTGGTCTTGACCAGGATATGGCTTGCGCGGCGCTGCTCTTCGACCCGGAACTGGCTCGAGCGCGCCTCGAACGCCGCCTTGATCTCGGCCTCGGTCGGCGGGTCCTGGCGCGACAGCGCCGCAGCGGAGAGCACGAGGTATTCGGCGCGCACGCGCTCGGGCGTGCGGTAGTCGGCCTGGTTGGCGTCGTAATGCGCCTTGACCTGCGCCTCGTCGATCTTGACCTGCGGCAGGAAGTCCTTCTCGGAGATGCGCGCCTCCGACACCTCGCGCTTCTGCGCCTCGAGCGCGGCGAGGCGCGCGGCCACGGTGCGCGGCGCGATCGCGGTCTCGGAGATCGAGCCCGCGAAGCGCGCGAGCGGGATCTGGCTCTGCAGCTCGGCGACGTTGCCCTGGTCGGAGATGCCGCGGCTCGCCAGGTAGGCCGAATACTTCGCGGTCGAGAATTTGCCGTCCTCCTGGAACTCGGGCGCGCTGGTGATCGCGTCGATCACCGCCTCGCGGCTCATGAACATGCGGGCGCGCGCCGCCTCCGCGGCCAGCAGGCGCTGGGTGATGAGGCCCTCGAGGACCGCGCGCCGGGACTCGGGCGAATCGAGCATCGACGCGTCGACCGCGCCGCCGAACATGCGACGCATCTGCTCCTGCTGCCGGCGCAGCTCCTCGCCGAACTCGCGCTGCGAGATCTCCAGGCCGTTCACCGTCGCCACCGCGTCGCGCGAGCCGCGGAACTGGGTATAGGACTCGACGCCCCAGATGGCGAACGGAATCACCAGCAGCGCCAGGATCACCTGGACGATGCGCTTGTGCTTGTGGACGAGATCGAACACCGCGTTGAGCTCCGGGAGGAGCGGATTTTACCGGACGATTTAGCTGAATTCCGAAGCGATCGTCACGCCGAGCGCGGCGAGGGCCTGCACCACCTTTCGCGGCGGCTCGGCGGTCGGCCCGATCACGTACGCCTCGTAAACGATGCCCATCGCGCCGCGCCCGATCTGGAGGCGCAGCGCGTACTTGCCGACAGTGTCGAGCGCAGTCACGCCGGGAGGCTATCATTTCTACCGTAATCTTTGACCAAGGAGCTTTCATGCCTCGCCTGCTTTGCGCCCTGTTCCTCGCCGTCCCCTTCCTGTCGCCGACACTCGCGCGCGACGTGCCGTATGTCCCCACGCCGGAAAAGGTGGTCGAAGGCATGCTCCAGCTCGCCAAGGTCGGCCCGAAGGACGTGGTCTACGACCTCGGCTCGGGCGACGGCCGCATCGTGATCGCCGCCGCGAAGAAGCACGGGGCGCGCGGCGTCGGCATCGACATCGACCCGCAGCGCATCAAGGAAGCGCGCGACAACGCACGACGCGCGGGCGTCGGTGACCGCGTCGAGTTCCGCGAGGGCGATCTCTTCAAGGCCGACATCAGCGAGGCGAGCGTGGTGACGATCTATCTCCTCTCCGGTGTGAACATGCAGCTTCGTCCAAAGCTCCTCGCCGAGCTCAAGCCCGGAACCCGCATCGTCTCGCACGCGTTCGACATGGGCGACTGGAAGCCGGCCGCGATGCAGAAGGTCGGCACCAGCACGGTCTATTACTGGGTAGTCCCGGAACGGAAATAAAGGGGCGCCGGCACGCTTCCTGCGAGGGGGCTGAGGAATCACCCTGGAGACCCCCATGAAAGGTTCCACGCTCCTCTTGGCCGCCGGCGCGGGGCTGGCTGCCGCCCTTGCCGCGCGCGCGGCGCTGCGCCATTCCCGCCGCTTCTCGTTTGGAGGCAGAACCGTCCTCATCAGCGGCGGCTCGCGCGGGATGGGACTCGTGCTCGCGCGCCAGTTGGTCGACGCGGGTGCACGGGTTGCGCTCCTCGCGCGTACCGCGTCGGACCTGGAACAGGCGGCGAGCGAGCTGCGTGAGCGCGGCGGCGAGGTCTTCGTCGTCCCGTGCGACGTGGGCCGGCTCGACGAGGTGCATTCGGCGGTGCAGCAGACGCTCGCCCATTTCGGCCACATCGACGTGCTGTTCAACGTCGCCGGCATCATCCAGGTCGGTCCGCTCGAGGCGATGACGCGCGACGATTTCCGCCGCGCGATGGACGTCCATTTCTGGGGCCCGCTCAACACGACGCTCGAGGTGCTGCCGCAGATGCGCCGGCGCGGCTGGGGCCGGATCGTCAACGTCGCCTCCCTAGGCGGCAAGCGCGCCGTGCCCCACATGCTGCCCTATACCGCGAGCAAGTTCGCGCTGGTCGGCCTGTCGAACGGGCTGCGCACCGAGCTCGCGAAGGACGGCATTTTGGTCACCACCGTCTGCCCCAGCCTGGTGCGCACCGGCAGCCCGCGCAACGCGCTCTTCAAGGGACAGTATCGAAAGGAGTACGCCTGGTTCAGCGTCGCCGACTCGCTGCCCGGCCTCGCGATGAGCGCCGAGCGCGCCGCGGCGCAGATCCTGCGCGCCTGCCGCGACGGCGAACGCGAAGTGGTGTTGCGCAATCCCGCCAACCTGGCCGTGCCGCTGCAGTCGATGCTGCCGGGGACCACGCAAGCGCTGCTCGGGGCCCTCGCGCGCCTGCTGCCGCGCATGGGCGGCATCGGACAGTTCTCGGCTTACGGCTACGAAAGCGCAAGCCGCTGGTCGCCTTCCTGGCTCACCCGCCTCAGCGACACGGCCGCGCGCCGCAACAACGAGATGCGCGCGCGCCCGGAATAGCCCCGGGCGGAACGCCTCTTGCTGGCCTGCTGCCCATGGCAACGACCAAGCGCCGCAAACGTCGCGTCGTCGTCGCGATCCTGCGCGATGGCATCAGCGTAAGCGCGAGAGAGCGCGATCGCATCGCTCGAGAGCTCCGCAGCGCGACCAGGAAGCCCCCGCGCAGCGGAGGCGGCACGTCCGAAGCGCTTCCACGCGCACCGAAAGGAGACCCTCATGGCAGACGACCTGAAGCAAACCGGCAAACCGGACGACGCCCGAATCAACGTCGAACAGGAGCATGAACTGGACTACTGGTCGGAGAAGCTCGGCGTATCCCGCGAGCGGCTACGCCAAGCGGTCCAGGCCGCAGGACCAATGGTGAGGGACATACAGCGTCACCTTAGCCATTAGCCGTCACTGCCGCCGCGAAGCAGCAACCTTGTCCAGGAAGTCAGCGAGGGGGCGCAGCTTGCCATCGGGCATCGCTCCCTCGCCACGCATCCAGGCGTCCAGGTCCTCTTCCGACACCCCCAGACCCTTCGCCAGGTCGCTCCGGCCCACCAACTCCGCCGCTTGGTGGAGAAGCCTCTGCTTGTTGGTCCATTCCATGCCGCGTCAGAGCCACCCGAAGAAGCGGCCGAGAATGGCCACCAGGCCGATCAGCCCGATTATCGTGACGGACAACAGGAAGGCTTTTTCTTCCATCGAGCCAAAGTCGCTTATCTGAGCAAGAACAGCGCGACGGCTGCCGCAGCGACAATGGCGATCGTCTCGATCACGCGCTCGGTGCGAGTCGATGGCCTGCGGATCTCGGCGCTCGGGAAGTTCATCATCAGGTCGACTGTACGGCACGCGGCGCCTCGCCGGGCAGAACGCTGAACATCCCTTACGGTCGGGCGCGCGGAAATTCGTCCGAAACGTGATGGAAGTCGCAAAGCCAGCAGCCGGAATGGGCTAGTCGGGCGGGTCTGAACGTCTCTTGATGGAGGCGACGATCTCGTCTTCCACGATGTCCACTGCCTTGAGGAAAACGTCGGTGGGAGGGGCCTCGGCTCCGCTGATCCAGATCGCGAGCAGCAACGCGGGAGCCGTCATTCCACTGCCGCTGGCAGCCTGAGTCCGGCGAAGCGGCTCGGCTGGCCGAACAGCAGCTGCCCGAACTCCCAGATCGCATCGTCGACGTCCGCAGCGTCGAGACGATAATTCGCCGGCCCGAGCACTCCGACGTTCTCGCACGCGATCTCGACCGTCTGCCGTTCGTAGTTGCCGCGCAGCGTTGCGCTCGCGGCAAGGTCGACTTCGATCAAAAACGCCTCGAGCCGCACCGCGCCGGCGTCGTCGGTCACCTCCCGCGAGTCGAATTTGATCTTCGCCAGGTCCAAATGTCTCTTGAGCACGCCGGCCTTGCTTCGGTTCAGCACGATCCGCGCCTTCCGGCTGGACTTCATGCGATACGTCAGCTTGACGCAATCGACGACCTCCGCGTCGCCGACCTTCCTCGTGGCGCACGCGACGTGGCCGTTGGACATATCCGCCGCCGGAAGCGCACCAAGGTAGATCACGTCAAGCTTCACCGTGAACGGCGGGTTGGCATGGATCACCCGCCGCACCAGCTCTTCCAGGTAATGAAACGCCTTGCGCAGCCGCATGCTGAGCTCGTTGGCCGCTTCCAGGGACGGCTCCCTGCGCGAGAACGCTGCGAGATCCGCGAGGAGCTTGCTGAGGCTCGCCTGCGCGTCCGGGATCTCGCCGGAGGGCTCTGCATCGAAGTCGAGCGGCGCGCTGCCCGCCGGCAAGCTGAGCTGCCGCAGGCGCCGCGCCAGCTCGCCGGCCCGCTGGAAACGCTGCGCCGGGTCCTTGGCCAGCGCGCGCTCGAGGATGGCATCGAGCGCGGCCGGTATCTCGGGCCGCTGCCGCGTCACCGGCGCTACCGGCTGTTCCACGATCCGGTCGAGGAGCGAGAGGACGTCCAGCCCAGGCTCCTCGAAGGGGGTCTTCCCGACCAGCATCTCGTAGAGCACGACGCCGAGCGAGAAGATGTCGGCGCGCGGGTCGACTGGCTCTTCACGAACCTGCTCCGGCGCGACGTACTTCGGCGACCCGAGCAGCGTTCCCGCGTCGGTCATGGACGACGATGGCAGGCGCGCGACGCCGAAATCCGTGATTGTCGCGAGCCCGGCTGGTGAAACCATGATGTTCGCCGGCTTGATATCGCGGTGCACGATGCCGAAGCGGCCGGCGTAGTCGAGACCCTCGGCCACTTGCGCGACGATGTCCGCGACCTTTTCGAAGGGCAATGCAGCGCGCGACTTCATCAGCTGCTGCAGGGACTGACCTTCCAGGTACTCCATCGCGATATACGCGACCTCGCCGACCATGCCCACGTCGTAGATGGTGACAATGTTCGGATGGTTGAGGCGGCCGGCCGACTTCGCCTCGCGCACGAAACGCGCCTGGATTTCAGGGAGCTCGGCGTCGGGCAGGCCCCGGTTGAGCATTTTGATCGCGACCGTGCGCTCGAGGACAGAATCGAGCGCGCGATACACGGTGCCCATCGCGCCGCGGCCGATTTCCGATTGGATCTGATAACGCCCGAAAGCGGGGATCAAGGCTTGTTGGTTGGCGGAGCGGACGGGACTCGAACCCGCGACCCCCGGCGTGACAGGCCGGTATTCTAACCGACTGAACTACCGCTCCTTGCCTTGCTGCACACGACTCTGGTGGGTGCTGTAGGGGTCGAACCTACGACATCTGCCTTGTAAGGGCAGCGCTCTACCGCTGAGCTAAGCACCCCTCTGCTTTTCGGCGAGTCTCTCCGCCTTCGAGCGAAGGGGCGCTAGTTTATAGCGTCCTTGAGTGCCTTACCAGCGCGGAACTTGGGCAAGCGCGCGGCTTTGATGTCCAACGCCGCGCCAGTCCGCGGATTGCGCCCGGTGCGCGCGGCGCGCTTACCGGCGTAGAAGGTGCCGAAGCCGACGAGCGTCACTTGCTCGTCCTTGCGCAGGCTGGACTTGACCGCGCCGACCAGCGCATCGACGGCGCGCTCGGCAGCCGATTTGGAAATCTCGGCCGCCTGCGCGATTTGGTCGATGAGGTCCGCTTTGTTCAAACAACTAGTGGGGCCGGGCCACGCCGGCCTGATCGTCGGGCTTGGACGGGATCGGCGCCGACTCGTCGTGCTCGGGCAGCGGATCGGGCTGGCGCTCGAGCGCCACTTCCAGAACCTTGTCGATCCACTTCACCGGCACGATCTCGAGCCTGTTCTTGATGTTGTCCGGAATCTCGGTGAGGTCCTTCACGTTCTCTTCCGGGATCAGCACGGTCTTGATGCCGCCGCGGTGCGCCGCGAGCAGCTTCTCCTTCAGGCCGCCGATCTGCAGCACCTCGCCGCGCAGCGTGATCTCGCCGGTCATGGCGACGTCCGAGCGCACCGGGATGCCGGAGAGCACCGAGACCATCGAGGTCACGATGCCGATGCCGGCGCTCGGCCCGTCCTTGGGCGTGGCGCCCTCGGGCAGGTGAATGTGCATGTCGTTCTTCTGGTAGAAGTCTTCCTTCACGCCGAGCTTGCGCGAGCGCGCGCGCACTACCGAGAGCGCGGCCTGGATCGACTCCTGCATCACGTCGCCGAGCTTGCCGGTGGTGATGGTCTTGCCCTTGCCCGGCATGGTCACCGCTTCGATGGTGAGCAGCTCGCCGCCCACTTCCGTCCACGCGAGGCCGGTGACCTGGCCGACCTGGTTCTGCTTCTCGGCCATGCCGAAGGTGTAACGGCGCACCCCGAGGTACTTGTCGAGGTTCTTGGGCGTGATGCTGATGCGATGCGGCTTGCCGTTCTCGCCGTCGGCCTTCTTCTCGACCAGCAGCTGCCTGACCGCCTTGCGGCAGATCTTGGAGATCTCGCGCTCCATCGCGCGCACGCCCGCCTCGCGCGTGTAGTAGCGCACGATGTCGCGCACCGCCGCCTCGGACACCGTGAGCTCGCCTTCCTTGAGCCCGGTGTTCTTCATCTGCTTGGGCAGCAGGTACTTGACCGCGATGTTCATCTTCTCGTCCTCGGTGTAGCCCGAGAGACGGATCACTTCCATGCGGTCGAGCAGCGCCGGCGGGATGTTGAGCGTGTTCGCCGTGGCGACGAACATCACCTCCGACAGGTCGTACTCGACCTCGATGTAGTGGTCGACGAAGGTGTGGTTCTGCTCCGGGTCGAGCACTTCGAGCAGCGCCGAGGACGGGTCGCCGCGCCAGTCCATGCCCATCTTGTCGACCTCGTCGAGCAGGAACAGCGGGTTGCGCACGCCGACCTTCGACATGTTCTGCAGGATCTTGCCGGGCATCGAGCCGATGTAGGTGCGGCGATGGCCGCGGATCTCGGCCTCGTCGCGCACGCCGCCGAGCGACATGCGCACGAACTTGCGGTTGGTCGACTTGGCGATCGACTGGCCGAGCGAGGTCTTGCCGACGCCGGGCGCACCCACCAGGCAGAGGATCGGCGCCTTCATCTTGTCGACGCGCGTCTGCACCGCCAGGTACTCGACGATGCGCTCCTTCACCTTCTCCAGCCCGTAGTGGTCCCGGTCGAGGATCTCCTGCGCGAGCTTGATGTCCTTGGAGATCTTGGACTTCTTGCGCCATGGCAGGTTGACGATGGTGTCGATGTAGTTGCGCACCACGGTCGCCTCGGCGGACATCGGCGACATGAGCTTCAGCTTCTTCAGCTCGGCTTCCGCCTTCTTGCGCGCGTCCTTCGGCATGTGCGCGCGCTTGATGCGCTTCTCCATCTCCTCGAGGTCTGCGCCCTCCTCGCCTTCGCCGAGCTCCTTCTGGATCGCCTTGACCTGCTCGTTCAGGTAGTACTCGCGCTGGCTCTTCTCCATCTGCCGCTTGACGCGGCCGCGGATACGCTTCTCCACCTGCAGGATGTCGATCTCGGTCTCGAGCTGCGACAGCAGGTGCTCGAGCCGGCTCTTCACGTCGAACATCTCGAGCACCTGCTGCTTCTGCTCGAGCTTGAGCGGCAGGTGCGCCGCCACGGTGTCGGCGAGGCGCCCGGCCTCGTCGATCCCGGAAAGGGAAGTCAGGATCTCCGGCGGGATCTTCTTGTTCAGCTTGACGTACTGGTCGAACGCCGAAAGCAGCGCGCGGCGCATCGCTTCCACTTCGGCCGGGGGCGCGGTGTCCGGCGGCACGGCGGACGCTTCGGCGACCCAGTGCGTGCGTACGTCCACGATCTCGCGGATCTGCGCGCGCGTGCCGCCTTCGACCAGCACCTTCACCGTGCCGTCGGGCAGCTTCAGCATCTGCAGGATGTTCGAGACGCAGCCGATCGCGTACATGTCCTGGGGACCGGGGTCGTCCTTGGCGGCCGAGCGCTGCGCGACCAGCAGGATCGACTTGCCCGCCTCCATGGCGGTTTCCATGGCCTTGATCGACTTCGGCCGGCCCACAAACAGCGGAATCACCATGTGGGGGAACACCACCACGTCCCGCAGCGGCAGCAGCGGGTACTGGACGAGGTCGGGGTTCGAGGCGGGTGTTTCGGACATTTAGATCAACCTTTCAATGGGTTAAACCGCGCCCGGTAGATGCGGGTTCTTCCCGAAAAAACAATGAGGAAAAGCCTACACGCATCGCCTTTACGCTGCAATGCGCAAAAGGAGGGAATAGCGTTACGAAATGTAGGTTTTAGCCGGCGCCGCCGGCGACTTTCTGATTGTCGGAGTAGATGAGGAGCGGCTTGCCGTCCGCGCTCACCATCGACTCGTCGACCACCACCTTGCTGACGTTCTCCAGCGTGGGCAGCTCGTACATCGTGTCGAGCAGGATCTGCTCGAGGATCGAGCGCAAGCCCCGCGCGCCGGTTTTCCTCGCCAGCGCGCGCTTCGCCACCGCGCCGAGCGCGGTGTTGCGCACCTCAAGCTCCACGCCTTCCATGTGGAACAGGCGCTGGTACTGCTTGATGAGCGCGTTCTTCGGCTCGGTCAGGATCTGGATCAGCGCGCCCTCGTCCAGCTCTTCCAGGGTCGCGAGCACGGGCAGGCGTCCCACGAACTCCGGGATCAGGCCGTACTTGATCAGGTCCTCGGGCTCGACGTTCTTGAGCAGATCGTAGGTCGCCTTGGAGTTCTTCGGGCTGCGCACCTCCGCGCCGAAGCCGATGCCGGTCTTCTCGGTGCGGTTGCGCACGATCTTCTCCAGGCCGTCGAACGCCCCGCCGCACACGAAGAGGATATTGGTGGTGTCGACCTGGACGAAGTCCTGGTTCGGGTGCTTGCGCCCGCCCTGCGGGGGCACGGAGGCGATCGTGCCTTCGATCAGCTTCAGCAGCGCCTGCTGTACGCCCTCGCCCGACACGTCGCGCGTGATCGACGGGTTGTCGGACTTGCGCGAGATCTTATCGATCTCGTCGATGTAGACGATGCCGCGCTTCGCCTTGTCGACGTCGTAGTCGCAGTTCTGCAGCAGCTTCTGGATGATGTTCTCCACGTCCTCGCCGACGTAGCCCGCCTCGGTGAGGGTGGTGGCGTCCGCGATCACGAACGGCACGTTCAGCAGCCGGGCGAGGGTCTGGGCGAGGAGCGTCTTGCCCGAGCCGGTCGGCCCGATCAGCAGGATGTTGGACTTCGCGAGCTCGACCTCGTCGTTCTTCGAAAGGTGCTTGAGCCGCTTGTAGTGGTTGTAGACCGCGACCGAGAGGATCTTCTTCGCCTGGTCCTGGCCGATCACGTACTGGTCGAGGATGTTGCGGATCTCGCGCGGGGTCGGCAGGTCCGACTTCGCGCCCTTGCCGCCCTTATCGGAGGCGGTCTCCTCGCGGATGATGTCGTTGCACAGCTCGATGCATTCGTCGCAGATGAAGACCGACGGACCTGCGATCAGCTTCCGGACCTCGTGCTGGCTTTTGCCGCAGAACGAGCAGTAAAGGAGCTTCTCTCCGGAAGACGTTTTTTCGGACACTTACGTGTTCTCCCTCGACACCAGTACTTTGTCGACGATACCGTACTTTACCGCGTCTTCGGCCCCGAGGAAAAAGTCACGCTCGGTGTCGCGCCGGATCACCTCGATCGACTGTTTTGTGTGGCGCGCCAAAATCTCGTTCAGCCGCTCGCGCAGGTAGAGAATTTCCTTGGCATGGATCTCGATGTCGGTCGCCTGGCCCTGGAAGCCGCCCATCGGCTGGTGGATCATGACCCGAGAGTTGGGCAGCGCGAAGCGCTTGCCGGCGTCCCCGGCGGCCATGAGCAGCGCGCCCATGCTCGCAGCCTGGCCGACGCATAGAGTCGACACGTCGGGCTTGATGAACTGCATCGTGTCGTAGACGGCCAAGCCTGCCGACACCGACCCGCCGGGCGAGTTGATGTAAAAGAAGATGTCCTTGTCGGGATTCTCCGACTCGAGGAACAGGAGCTGCGCCACGATCAGGTTGGCGGTGACCTCGGTCACCGGTCCGACCAGAAATACCACCCGTTCCTTGAGCAGGCGGGAGTAGATGTCATACGCGCGCTCGCCGCGCCCCGACTGCTCGATGACCATCGGGATCAACCCGAGGTCCCTGACGTCCGGTCCGTTGCCTTGCCAGTTCATGCTGCTGCGCCCCCCATCAGCTCGTCGAAGCTTACCTGCTTGTCGCCTACCTTCGCTTTCGTCAAAACCCATTTGACGACATTGGTTTCCAGCGCGAGCGCTTCCATTTCTGAAAGGCGTTGCGGCTGCATATAAAACCATTTTACTACCTCGGCCGGACTCTCGTAGCTTTGCGCCTCCTGCTCGACCAGCGCGCGCACTTCCGCCGGCTTCGGCTGCAGGCTTTCCGCGCGCGCGAGCTCGGCGACGATCAGGCCGAGGGCGACGCGGCGCTTCGCGGTTTCCTCGAACGCCTGCGGGTTGATCGGCACTTTCTGCGGATCGAGGCCGCGCGCCTTGAGGTCGCCCATCGCCCGCTCCGCCATACCGCTCGCTTCCATCGCCACCAGCGATTTCGGGATCTCGAGCGGCGTCGCGGCGAGCAACGCGTTCAGCGCCTGCTCCTTGACGCGCGCCTCGACGCGCTTTTTCACCTCGCGCTCGACATTGGCGCGCACCTCGGCGCGCATCTTGGCGGTGTCGCCGTCGGCGACGCCGAGCGATTTCGCGAATTCGGCGTCGAGCTCGGGCACGCAAGGCTCATCGACTTTTTTCAGCGTCATGGCGAACGACGCCTTCTTCCCAGCAACTTCCTTGCCATGGTAGTCGTCGGGAAAGCCGAGCTCGAAAGTCTTCTGCTCGCCGGGCGCCATGCCGCGCGCGGCGGCCTCGAACTCCGGCAGCATGCGGCCCTCGCCCAGCATGAAGGCGTAGTCGTTCGCCTCGCTGCCGGCGAAGGGCTGGCCGTCGATCGATCCCTTGAAGTCGACCACGATCCGGTCGCCGTCGCGCGCCGCGCGCTGGACCGGCTCGAAGCGCGTGCGCTGCTTGCGCAGGATCTCGATCGTCTTGTCGACCGCGGTGTCGTCGACCTCGAGGCTCGGACGCTCGATGCTCGCGCCCGACAGGTCGCCGACCTTCACCTCGGGGTAGATCTCGAAGGTCGCGCTGAACTCGAGGTCCTTGTCCTTGGCCTTCTCGATCCGCGGATAGCCGGCGACCTTAAGGTTGGCCTCCTTTACCGCGTCGGTGAAGGACTTCTGCACCGCGTCGCTCAGCACTTCCGAGCGCACCTGCGAGCCGTAGGTCTGCGCCACCAGCTTCAGCGGCACCTTGCCCGGGCGGAAGCCCGGCATGCGCACGTTGCGCGCGAGCTGCTTTAGCCGCTCGTCGATCTTGCGCTCGATCTCGTCCGCGGCGAGCGCCATGGACACGCGCCGTTCCAGCGTTCCCAGGTTTTCCACGTTAGCCATTAGGTTCGATTGTGGTGCGAAGGGAGGGACTCGAACCCTCATGCCTTGCGGCGTCAGATCCTAAGTCTGGTGCGTCTGCCAATTCCGCCACCTTCGCAAAAGAATCAACGTATTATAGCCGCCGTGGGGGTGGGTCATTACGAGAACTTCCCGGTCGCGTCGCTCCTGCTTCCGGCGCCGCTGCGTAAGCCGGTTGAAGTCATCTACCGTTTCGCGCGGAGCGCCGACGATTTCGCGGATGAAGGAACCGACCCCGCGGAAGTCCGGCTGCGCAGGCTAGCCGACTACCGCGCGCAGCTTTCCGCACCCGCCTCGCCGCTCTTCCACGAGCTTCAAAAAGTCATTCGGGAACATGAGCTTCCGGTGGAGCCGTTCGCCGACCTGCTCGACGCGTTCTCGCAGGACGTGACCAAGAAGCGCTATGCAAATTTTTCCGAGGTGCTCCACTACTGCCGGCGCTCCGCGAACCCCGTCGGCCGGCTGATGCTGCACCTGTTCAAACGAACGAATGACTCAAACCTCCGCGCGTCCGACGCGGTGTGTTCCGCGCTGCAGCTCATCAACTTCTGGCAGGACGTCGACGTCGACTACACGAAAGACAACCGGGTGTACCTACCGCAGGACGAGATGGCGAATTTCGGCGTCACCGAGCGACACCTGGAGGAAAAGATCTGTGACGACGCCTGGCGGGCATTGCTCTCGTTTCAGGTGGGCCGAAGCCGTGAGCTCCTGCTTTCCGGATCACCCCTCGGCCATGCGCTCCCGGGTCGTATCGGGTTGGAGATCCGCGCGACCATTCAAGGCGGGCTGCGCATCCTGGAGAAGCTCGAGCACGCGGGCTACGACGTGTTTCGCCGCCGTCCCACGCTCGGCGCCCTCGACTGGCCGGTCCTTCTGCTGAAAGCGGTATGACGCCGGACGAGTATTGCCAGCAAAAGGCCGCGGCGAGCGGCTCGAGCTTCTACTACGCGTTCCTTTTCCTGCCGGCCGAGCGCCGCCGCGCGATTACCGCGCTGTATGCGTTCTGCCGCGAGGTCGACGACGTCGTCGACGAGACGAACGAGATGCAGGTCGCGGCGGCGAAGCTCGCCTGGTGGCGCGCGGAGATCGACAACCTCTTCGCCGGAAATCCTCAGCATCCGGTGACCAAGGCCCTCGCCCCGCACCGCGAGCGCTTTTCCATTTCCGCCGAATACCTCAATCACATCATCGACGGAATGGAGATGGATCTCACGCAGACGCGCTACCTCGACTGGCCGGGCCTCGAGCGCTACTGCTACCGCGTCGCGAGCGTGGTCGGGCTGCTCGCCGCCGGCATCTTCGGCTATCGAGACGCCCGCACGCTCGACTATGCGCGCAACCTCGGCATCGCGTTCCAGCTCACCAACATCATTCGCGACGTCGGTGAGGACGCGCGCAAGAACCGCATCTACCTGCCGATGGCGGATCTCAAGGAGTTCGGCGTGCCCGCGGCGGATGTCCTGCAGGGGCGCCAGACGCCGGAGTTCAACCGCCTGATGGGGTTCGAGGCGGCGCGCGCGCGCGAGCATTACGAGAAGGCGCTGCAGAACCTGCCGCCCGCCGACCGCAAGGCGCAGCGCCCGGGGCTCATCATGGCCGCGATCTACCGCACGCTGCTCGACGAGATCGAGCGCGACGGCTTCCGCGTGCTGACGCAAAGAACCTCGCTCACGCCGCTGCGGAAATTCTGGATCGCCTGGAAGACGTGGGTCACGGCGTAGCCATCGTCGGCGCCGGTTACGCCGGCATGGCCGCGGCGGCCACCCTCGCCGAGCGCGGCATCCCGGTCACGGTGCTCGAGTCGGGCCCGGTCCCGGGCGGCCGGGCGCGGCGCGTCACTGCGCACGGCCACGAGCTCGACAACGGCCAGCACATCTTCGTCGGCGCTTACACCGAGCTGTTTCGCCTGATGCGTACCGTCGGCGTCCCCGCCGACGCGCTGCTCCGCATCCCATTTGAAGTGCGCTATGCGAACGGCTTCGCCTTTCGCTCCGCGCCCTTCGGTCTCGCGCTCGGCCTGCTCTTCGCCAAGGGTGTCTCCGTTGGGGAGCGGCTTGGCGCGCTAAGGTTCATGGCGGCGCTGCGCAGGCGGAACTTCCACTTGGCGCGCGACGTCACGGTCAAGCAGCTCCTCGAGGAGCATGCGCAGCAAGGCACCATGCGCCATTACTTGTGGGAGCCGCTGTGCGTCTCGGCGCTCAACACGCCGCTCGACCAGGCGTCGGCCAACGCCTTTCTCGCCGCGCTGCGCGACACGCTGGGCGGCGGACGCGCGGCGAGCGACCTGGTCCTGCCGCGCATCGACCTGTCGCGCCTATTTCCGGAGCCGGCGGCGCAGTTCGTTCGGGCGCGCGGCGGCGAGCTGCGTTGTCAAAGCACGGTGCGCGAACTCGACTCTCTCAAGAGGGAGTACAAGAGGATCATCGTCGCGGTCGGGCCGCACCAGTTGAAGGTACTGCTGCCCGAGCTGCCGCTCGATTACACCTACCAGCCGATCTATACCTGCTACCTGCAGTATCCCGACGGCACGCGGCTCGACTTTCCGATGCTCGGCATGGCCGAAGGCTTGGTGCAGTGGGTCTTCGATCGCGGCGCGCTCCTCGGCGAGAAAGGCCGGCTCGCATGCGTGATCAGCGCGCAGGGCGATCACCAGCAGATGACCCAGGACGAACTCGCGGAAACGTGCCACCGCGAGCTGAGTCGCGCGCTTCGCGGTCTCGGCAAGCCGCTTTGGTCGCAAGTGATCGCGGAGAAACGGGCGACCATCACCTGCATGCCGGGCCTGAGAAGGCCGGAAATGCGAACCGCCGGGGTATTGCTGGCCGGCGACTACACCGATCCGGAATATCCTCCGACGCTGGAAGCGGCGGTGCGCAGCGGCGTGCGCGCGGCCAAGGCAATCCTCGAGGAGACCTGATGGAACAGCGGCAGCTCGGCGGCTCGGGGCTCATGGTCCCGGCGCTCACTCTCGGCACCGGGACCTTCGGTGGCGGCAATGAATTCTTCAAGGCCTGGGGCGCGAGCGATGTGCAGGAAGCCACGCGCCTGGTCGATGTGTGCTTGGAAAGTGGTTTGAACATGTTCGACTCGGCCGACGGTTATTCGAACGGCATGGCCGAGGAGATCCTCGGCAGCGCGATCAAGAACCGTCGCGACAAGCTGCTCATCTCCACCAAGGGCTCGTTCCGCCGCGGCCCGGGACCGAACGACGTCGGCTCTTCGCGCCATTACCTGCCGCGAGCGGTCGAGGCAAGCCTGCGGCGCCTGGGCACCGACTACATCGACCTCTACCAGCTGCACGCCTTCGACGCGCTCACGCCGATCGAGGAAGTCCTGCATACGCTCGACAGCCTCGTGCGCGCGGGCAAGATCCGCTACATCGGCTGCTCGAACTTCTCGGGCTGGCACCTGATGAAGTCGCTCGCGATCTCCGAGAAGTACGGCCTCGCGCGCTACGTCGCCCACCAGGCGTACTACTCGCTCATCGGTCGCGACTACGAATGGGAGCTGATGCCGCTCGCGCTCGACCAGAAAGTCGGCGCGGTAGTGTGGAGCCCGCTCGGCTGGGGACGCCTTACCGGCAAGATCCGCCGCGGCCAGCCGCTGCCGAAGGTGAGCCGGCTGCAGAGCCAGATCGCGATCGACAAGGGCCCGCCGGTGCCCGACGAATGCTTCTACCGCGTGGTCGACGCGCTCGACGGGGTGGCGAAGGAAACCGGCAAGACCGTGCCGCAGGTGGCGCTCAACTGGCTCCTCGGCCGTCCGTCGGTATCGACGGTGATCATCGGCGCGCGCAACGAGGAGCAGCTGCGGCAGAACCTCGGCGCGGTCGGTTGGAAGCTGAGCCCGGATTTGGTCAAGAAGCTCGACGCGGCGAGCGCGCCCGTGCCTGCGTATCCCTACTGGCACCAGCGCGGAACCTTCTCGGACCGAAATCCGCCGCCGGTGTGACGGCGCGACTACCCAGGTAATACGCGTCGAGAGTGCGAGTTAGGATGGGCTCATGAGCCCTGTCCATCTTCGCAACGCCCGCAATCCGGCACTGGCGCTCGACGCCGATGCACTCGCCGATTCCGCCACGCTGCACGTTTGCATTCCGCAGCCGATCTGCGATCGCTTGCGGCTAGAGCGGCTCGGCGAGCGCGAAGTGCTGCTGGCCGACGGCTCGAAGCAGCGGGTGCCCTACGTCGGCCCGCTCGAGATCCGCTTCAAGAACCGCAGCGGCTTCGTTGGCGCCGTGGTAATGGGCAGCGAAGTGCTCGTCGGCGCGATCGCCATGGAAGACATGGACCTCGTCGTCCTTCCACTCACGCGCGAGCTCGAGGTCAATCCCCGCAGCCCGCACGTCGCGCGCACGATCGCGACTAGAGTTCCCGGAGCAAGCGAACCGCCTGGTCGATACGTTCTACCGCCAAGGTCTCTAGGCCGGCGATCTTCGACTTCGGCAGGTTGGCCTTCGGCACGATCGCTTTCGCGAAGCCGAGCTTCGCCGCTTCCCTGAGGCGCTCCTGCCCACGCGGCGCGGGCCGCACCTCGCCGGCGAGCCCGACCTCGCCGAAGGCCAGGATCTTCCCGGGAATCGGCCGATCGGTGAAGGAAGAAACCACTGCGAGGCTGACGGCGAGGTCGGCCGCCGGTTCGCCGATACGCACGCCGCCGACCGCGTTGACGAATACATCCTGCTCCCCCATCGCGATCCCGGCGTGCCGGTGGAGCACCGCGAGCAGCATCGCAAGGCGGTTTGCCTCCAGCCCGACCGAGAGCCGGCGCGCGTTCGGCGTGTGCGCCGGATCGACCAGCGCTTGGATCTCGACCAGCAAAGGCCGTGTGCCCTCCAGAGTCGCAAGGACGCAGGAACCCGAAACCGCCTTCGCATGCTGAGAAAGGAAAAGCGCCGACGGGTTACTCACGCCCCTCAGCCCCTTCTCGGTCATGGCGAAGACGCCGAGCTCGTTCACCGCGCCGAAGCGATTCTTCGCGGCGCGCACCAGGCGGAACGCGGAGTGCGGATCGCCCTCGAAGTAGAGCACCGTGTCGACGATGTGCTCGAGCACGCGCGGCCCGGCGATCGCGCCTTCCTTGGTGACATGGCCGACGAGGAACAGCGCCGTGCCGCCGCGCTTCGCGTGGCGCGTGAGCTGCGCCGCGCATTCGCGCACCTGCGCGACCGAGCCCGGCGCGGACTGCAGGCTCTCGGACCACAGCGTCTGGATCGAGTCGATCACTGCCACGCGCGGCCGCGCCGCTTCCAGCGCGCCGAGCACGCGCTCGAGCTGCGTTTCGGCGAGCAGACGCACCGCCGAAGCTTCCAGGCTCAGCCGGCGCGCGCGCAACGCCACCTGCTCGACCGATTCTTCTCCCGTGATGTAGACCAGGGCCCCTGGAGGGGCCATAGCGGTCAAAGCTTGAAGAAGCAACGTGGACTTGCCGATGCCGGGGTCGCCGCCGAGCAGCACCACCTGCCCCGCCACCAGCCCGCCGCCGAGCGCGCGGTCGAGTTCGCCGATGCCGGTGGGAATGCGCTCGAGGTCTCTGGGCTGGACCTCGGCAAGGCCAACCGTCTCCGGCGTCGACTTGCCGCGGAAGCTCGAACCGCGCTCGGTCACCGTCTCGCTCAGCGTACCCGCGGTGCCGCACGACGGGCAGGAGCCGAACCACTGCAACGCGCTCGCGCCGCATTCGGAGCAGACGTAGGCGGTCTTGGTTCTCTTCATGGCGCTTCGGTGACCGGCACGCGCCCGGTGACCTTGGTGAGAAGCTCGTAGCTCAGCGTGCCGGCCGCGGCGCCGACCTCGTCCGCCGAAAGCCCTTCGCCCCAGAGCGTGACCGGCGAGCCGATATCGGCGTCCGGCAGAGCGGAGATGTCGACGCTGATCATGTCCATCGATACGCGACCAACGATGCGCGCGCGCTTTCCGTTGACCAGCACCGGGGTGCCGGTGGGAGCATGGCGCGGGTAGCCGTCCGCGTAGCCGCAGGCGACGATGCCGATCGTCATCTCGCCCACCGCCTCGTAGGAGAACGCGTAGCCGACGCGCTCGCCCGGCTGCAGGTGCTGCGTGGCGATGATCTCCGAGGTGAGCGTCATCACCGGCTTGAGGCCCAGGCTTTCGGCGCTGCGCTCCGCGAACGGTGAACAGCCGTAGAGCATGATGCCCGGCCGCACCCAGTCGCCGCGCGCCTCGGGAAAGCGCAGGATTGCCGCCGAGTTGGCGAGCGAGCGGCCCTGCACCTCGAACGGCCGCGCGAGCTCGTCGAACCAGTCGAGCTGGGCCTTCACGCCGCCGGCGCCGTCGGCGTCGGCGAAGTGGGTCATGAGGGTGATGTTGCGCACCTGCGCGTGCATGCGCGCCGCGTTGTAGGCCGGCCGCAGGCCCTCGGCGCCGAAGCCGAGGCGGTTCATGCCGCTGTTCACCTTCAGATAGACGTCGATCTCGGCGGCGAGCGCGCTGTGCTTGAGGATCTCGAGCTGCCCCGGGTTGTGCAGCACCGGCGTGAGCGAATGCTTGGCGACGAGCGCGAGGTCGTCGGGCTTGAAGAAGCCCTCGAGCATCAGGATCGGCTTGCGCACGCCGATCGCGCGCAGGCGCAGCGCTTCCGAGAAATCGAGTACCGCGAACCCGTCGGCCGCCGCGAGCGCGCGCGCCGCGCGCTCGACGCCGTGGCCGTAGGCATTGGCCTTCAGGACGGCCCAGACCTTCGCGTCGCCAGCGTGACGCTTCGCCACTGTCAAATTGTGTGCTAGCGCGGCTGCGGAGATCGTCGCGCGGATCGGCCGGGGCATGGCATCTTATTGTGCTATAAAGCGCCGCGGCGCAGACAGAAGGATAAACACAAGAGATCTGCGGGGGGGACGAGGCCTCGTTTTGAATTACGGCTTTTACATCATCATGGCGGCGCAGTTTTTTTCGTCGCTCGCCGACAATGCGCTGCTGGTCGCCGCGATCGCGCTGCTGATCCAAGCCGAGGCGCCGTCGTGGCTCACGCCCTACCTCAAGTTCTTCTTCGTCATTTCCTACGTGGCGCTCGCACCCTTCGTCGGCGCGTTCGCCGACCGCCTGCCCAAGGGTCAGGTGATGCTCATCGCCAACACGATCAAGATCATCGGCTGCCTCGCGATGCTTTGGGGCGTGGACCCGCTCATCGCCTACGCGATCGTCGGCCTGGGCGCGGCGGCCTATTCGCCGGCGAAGTACGGCATCCTCACCGAGTACCTGCCGCACCGGCAGCTGGTGGTGGCGAATGGCTGGATCGAGGGCCTCACCGTGGCCTCGATCATCCTCGGCACCATGCTCGGCGGCATGCTGATCCACGTGCGCGTGTCGGGCGTGCTGCTGCACTTCGACATGCCGCTGATCGAAACCTCGATCGATACCGCGGCCGAGGCCGCGATCGCGCTCATCGTGGTGGTCTATGCGATCGCCGCGCTCTTCAACCTCGAGGTGCCGAAGACCGGCGTGGCGCTGAAGAAGCTGCCGTCCAACCCGCTGGACACGCTGCGGGACTTCTGGCGCTGCGTCGGCCACCTCTGGCGCGACCGCCTCGGCCAGATCTCGCTCGCGGTGACCACGCTGTTCTGGGGCGCCGGCGCCACGCTGCAGTTCATCGTCATCGAATGGGCGCGCGCCGCGCTCGGCTTCGACCTGTCCAAGGCCGCGATCCTGCAGGGGGTGAGCGCGTTCGGCATCGCCGTGGGCGCGGTGCTCGCCTCGCTCTGGGTAGCGCTCGACCGCTCGGTGCGCGTGATCCCGCTCGGCATCGCGATGGGGGTGATCGTGATCGCCATGAACCTCGTCAGCCAGGCCTGGCTCGCGATGATCCTGATGGTGGCGATCGGAGCGTTGGCCGGCTTCTTCGTGGTGCCGATGAACGCGCTGCTGCAGCACCGCGGGCACCACCTGGTCGGCGCCGGGCGCTCGATCGCGGTGCAGAACTTCAACGAGAACAGTTCGATCCTGCTGATGATCGCCCTGTATTCGCTCCTGCTCAACGTCGGCTACTCCATCTACGCCGTGATCGTGGTGTTCGGCCTGTTCGTCGCCGGGACCATGACCCTGGTGCAGCTCTGGTACTGGCGCAACCACCGCACCCACCGCGAGGAAGTCGACCGCCTGCTCGCCTTCGCCCGCGCCGAGGATCCCCACAAGGTCCGGGAATAAAGCCCGCCCGCGCGCTGTTCGGCGGCGTGAGGAGGGTTTCCCATGAAGCGCGTTGCGCTCTTGCTTGTCGCTTTGTCCGCTTCCTTCGTCGTTAATGCGCAGCCGCAACGGCCGCCGTTCCAGACCACCAAGGTCGAGGGCACCGAGAACGTCTACATCTTCCGCAACGGCAACCACCAGGCGATGTTCGTCGTCACCAACGATGGCGTGATCGCCACCGATCCGGTCGCCTACGGCAAGCCCGACGGCGGGAAGACCTACATCGACGAGATCCGCAAGGTCAGCGACAAGCCGATCAAGTACCTGATCTACAGCCACCACCACTACGACCACATCGCCGGCGGGCAGCCATTCAAGGACGCGGGCGCGCGCATCGTCGCACACAAGCGTGCCAAGGAGCGGCTCGAGACGCTCAAGGACCCGCACACCCCGCTGCCCGACGAGACGTTCGAGAAACGGCGCACGATCAAGCTCGGCGGCACGGTGCTCGAGCTCTCGTACCACGGCCTCAACCACTCCGACAGCGCCATCGTCATGCGCCTGCCGAAGGAGAAGATCGTGTTCATCGTCGACACCTTCCCGGTCGGCGCCTTCCCGGGCCGCGGCATGATCGACTTCTATCCGCTGGAAGCCGAGAAGTTCGCGCAGGAGGTGCTGAAAATGGACTGGGAGCGCATGATCCCGGGCCATCCCGGGCAGCCGAACGACCGCCTCGGCACCAAGAAGGACGTCGAGGACCAGCTCACCCTGTGGCGCGACGCATCCGAGGCGGTCAAAGTCGCGGCGCGCGATGGCAAGTGCTGGGACGGCGTCGAGAAGGAGATGAAGCTGCCGAAGTACGAGAGCTGGCCCGGCTACCAGAACAACCTGCCGTTCGTGCTGCGCCGCTACTGCGGCTTGTGGGGAAGGGGCACCTAGAACATCTCAAGGGACAACGACCTCTTTTCTTCTTACAGGGCCTGCATCGTCCTGCGCGCGAAGACCAGGTCCTCCCAGGCCTTCGCCTTGTCTTCCAGCGTACGCAGCAGGTAGGCCGGGTGGTAGGTGACGATGAGCGGCACGCCCGCGTAGCGGTGCACTCGGCCGCGCATGCTGGCGATCGACGCATCGCTCTTGAGCAACGTCTGCGCGGCAAAGCGCCCCATCGCCAGGATGAGCTTCGGCTTGATGAGCTCGATCTGCCTGAGCAGATGCGGCGAGCACTGCTCGACCTCTTCCGGAGCGGGATTGCGGTTGCCCGGCGGGCGGCACTTGAGCACGTTGGCGATGTACACGTTCTTGCGGCGCGAAAGGCCGACCGAGGCGAGCATGTTGTCGAGCAGCTTGCCCGCCTGACCGACGAACGGATCGCCCAGCCGGTCCTCTTCCGCGCCCGGCGCTTCGCCGATCAGCATCCAGTCCGCATTCTCGTCGCCGACGCCGAAAACCGTCTGCGTGCGCGTCTTGTGCAAGCCGCATTTCGTGCAGCCGGATACGGCGGCTTTCAGGGGGATCCAGTCGTTGGCGATCGGGGCGGAAGGCCCAGGTCTCGCCTCCGCGGTTTCACTTCTTCGTAGCTTCCAGACGGGCGTGATGCCCATCTCGGCGAGAACTTCCGCGCGCCGGCTCATGCGAGCGGCAGCGTGAGCACCAGCGCGTCCTCGCGGCCGGCGTGCGCCGGGTAGTAGCCACGGCGCACCGCAATCTTGCGGAAGCCGAAGCGCGTGTAGAGCGCCTGCGCGGCGCCGTTGCTCGGGCGCACTTCGAGGAACAGGCTGCGCGCCCCGAGGCCGCGCGCGAGCGCGGACGCCTCGCCCAGCAGCATGCTGCCGTGGCCGGTGCGCTGGTGCGCGGCGGCGATCGACAGGTTGAGCAGGTGCGCCTCGCCGGCCGCCACCATCAGCACGAAGTAGCCGATCAGCTCGCGTCCGAGCCGCAGCACGCGGCACTCGTAGCCCGCGCGCAGCGAATCGGCGAAATTGCCGCGCGTCCACGGATGGGTGTAGATCGCGCTCTCGATCGCCAGCACCTGGTCGAGGTCCGCCTCGCGCATCGGCAGGAGCTGCGGCAGATCCTTAAGGACGGCGCTCAAGCTCTTCCCTGGTAAACGCGACCTTGTCGCGCAGATATACGGGAGCCGCGCGCGCAGCGTCGACGCCTTCGCCGGCGGCGAAGCGCGGCGCCGCGAGCTGCGCGACCGCGACGGCGGTGGGATGGACCTGCGGCCTGATCACCGAAACCTTGTCATTGAGCAATTCGCCGTACGCCTCGAAGCCGTTGCCGCAGCCGACCCAGCCGTCTCCCGGCGGCCGGGGCGCCGCGTGCGGCGCGATGCACTGCGCGGCGATCACTTCGTGCCAGCGCCCGGCGCGTTTTTCAAGCGCCGCATAATACACTTCGCGCATCCGCGCATCGATGCAGGCCACGACCCGCGCGGCGCCCGCTTCCTGCGCCAGCGCCTCCAGCGTCGAGACGCCGATCACCGGCAGGTCGCGCGCGAAGGCGAGCCCTTGCGCCAGCGCGCAGGCGATGCGCAGGCCGGTGAACGCTCCGGGGCCGGCGCCGAACGCCACTGCCTCTATTTGGGAAAGGGTCGTTTCGCAGCGGCCAAGCACCTGCTCCAATAGTGGCAAGGCAAGCTCCGAATGCCGGTTACCCGCGCGGCGCTCGAGCCCGGCGATCTCGCCGTCGCGCCAGACCGCGACCGAGCACCACTCGGTCGAGGTCTCGATCGCGGCGAATCGCATGTGGCGATTCTATATACTGGGAAATATGAAAGAACATGCGATTGCGGTGATCCCGGGCGACGGGATCGGGCGCGAGGTCATGCCCGAGGGCGTGCGCGTGCTCGAGGCAGTGGGCGCGCGGCATGGGCTGCGCTTCAAGTGGCAGGAGTTTCCCTGGAGCTGCGACTGGTACAAGGCGCACGGCAAGATGTGCCCCGACGACGCGCCCGACATCCTGCGCAAGTTCGACGCGATCTACTTCGGCGCCGCGGGCAATCCGGCGATCGTTCCCGACCATATCTCGGCCTGGGGCCTGCTCATCAACTTCCGGCGCTGGTTCGACCTTTACGTCAACCTGCGCCCCGTGCGCTTGTTCCAGGGACTGCCCTGCCCGCTCGCCGGCCGCAAGCCCGGCGACATCGACTACGTCGTGATCCGCGAGAACACGGAAGGGGAGTACGGCAACGTCGGCGGGCGGGTTTTTGAAAATTCCGAAAAAGAAATGGTGATGCAGCAGGCCGTATTCAGCCGTAAAGGCGTCGACCGCATCATGAAGTACTCGTTCGAGCTCGCGCGCACCCGCAAGAAGCACCTCACCTCGTGCACCAAGTCGAACGGCATCACCATCACCATGCCGTACTGGGACGAACGCTTCGCCGAGATGAAGCGGAAATACCCGGACGTGCGAGCCGACCAGTACCACGTCGACGGGCTCACCATCCAGATGGTGCTCAACCCCGATCGCTTCGACGTGATCGTGGCCTCGAACCTGTTCGGCGACATCCTCTCCGACCTCGGGCCGGCCACCGCCGGCACCATCGGCATCGCGGCGAGCGGCAACATCAACCCCGAGCGCACCGCGCCGTCGATCTTCGAGCCGGTGCACGGCTCGGCGCCCGACATCGCGGGCAAGAAGATCGCCAACCCGATCGGCGCGATCTGGTCGGGCGCGCTGATGCTCGAGCACCTCGGCCACGCAGAAGCGGCGGCCGACGTGGTGCGCGCGATCGAGCGCGTGATCGTCGAGGGCCCGCACACGCCCGACATGAAGGGCAAGGCGAGCACCGGCGAAGTCGGCGCCGCGGTCGCCGAAGCGGCGAGGAATCAGTCCAAAGTCGCGGCTTGAAGACTTATCGGATCGCGTCGATCCCGGGCGACGGGATCGGCAACGAGGTCATTCCCGCCGGCGTCGACGTTCTGCAGGAGCTCGCCTCGCTCGAGGGTTTCGGCCTCGAGTTCACCGGCTTCGACTGGAGCTCGAAGCGCTACCTCGAAACCGGCCGCTACATCCCGGCAGGCGGCCTCGAGCAGCTGAAGCGATTCGACGCGATCTTCTTCGGCGCGGTCGGCGCGCCCGAGGTGCCCGACCATGTCTCGCTCTGGGACCTGCGCCTCGCCATCTGCCAGGGCTTCGACCAGTACGCCAACGTGCGCCCTTCGCGCCTGCTGCCGGGTATTTCTTCTTCGTTGAAGAACGCAGGCGAGATCGATTGGGTCATCGTGCGCGAGAATACCGAGGGTGAGTACTCCGGCTCCGGCGGCCGGGTGCACCAGGGCCTGCCCGACGAGATCGCGACCGAGACCTCGGTCTTCACGCGCAAAGGCGTCGAGCGCGTCCACCGCTTCGCCTTCGAGCTCGCGCGCAAGCGTCCGCGAAAGCACCTGACGCTGGTCACCAAGTCCAACGCGCAACGCCACGGCATGGTGCTCTGGGACGAAGTATTCTTTGCCCTGGCCGCGCATTTCCCGGACGTGAAAACCGATCGCATCCTGGTCGACGCGGCGACCACGCGCATGGTGCTGAAGCCGGCGGCGATCGACGTGATGGTGGCATCGAATCTCCACGCGGACATCCTGTCGGACCTTGCGGCGGCGCTGTCGGGCTCGCTCGGGATCGCGCCCACCGCCAACCTGAATCCGGAGCGCCTGTTCCCGTCGATGTTCGAGCCGATCCACGGCTCGGCCTTCGACATCACCGGCAAGGGAATCGCCAACCCGATCGCCACGTTCTGGACCGCGTCGATGATGCTCGAGCACCTGGGCGAAGCGAAGGCGGCCGCGCGGCTGATGAAGGCGATCGAGGCGGTGACCGCGAAGAAGGTTTTCACTCCGGACCTCGGCGGCAGCGCGCGCACGCGCGACGTGACGGCGGCGGTGCTTGCAGCCCTTTAGGTACCTGCCACTCGCGGGAATCCTGATCCTGGTGGCGATTGTGTTCGTGTGGCGGCCTTGGCTGCAGCGGCAGCGCCACGGCAGCTGGGGCATCGTGGTGTTCAAAGGCAGCGCGGCGCAGAATGCGCGCGACGCGATGCTCGTCGTGCTGCCGCTCCTGCTCATCGGCCAGGCCGTGGTCGCGGCCTGGTGGCCGCAAGCGCTGCCGCTTTCCGAGGCGGACTTGCGCGACACGCCCGTCATTCGCATCGCGCTCGGCGCGCTGCTGCTTTTCGGCGGATTGCTGCTGCAGGCGGCGGCCATGCTCGACCTCGGCGCTTCCTGGCGCATCGGCATCGAGGAGCAGGCCCGGCCGGGGCTGGTCACCGGCGGCCTCTATCGATTCAGCCGCAACCCGATCTTCCTTGCGCTGATCGCGGTCCTCGCCGGCTATACGCTGCTCCTGCCCACGCTGCTCTCGGCGCTCATTCTGCTCGGCGCCGTGTTCGCGATCCGCCAGCAGATCTCCGAGGAGGAGCGCTACCTCCTGCGCACCTACGGCGAGGCCTACCGCGCCTACGCGCGCCGCGTCGGCCGCCTGCTCCCCGGCATCGGAAAGCTCCACTGAGATGCCGACCGCGCTGATCACCGGTGCGGGCCGCGGCCTCGGCAAGGAGCTCGCGCGCCAATACGCCGCCGACGGCTGGACGGTCATCGGCACCGAGCGCGGCCCGAAGGCGAGCTATCCGCTGGACGTGACGAATCCCGGACAGGTTGCGCGACTCGCGGCACAGCTGCAGGGCCGCCCCATCGACCTGCTTTTCTGCAATGCCGGCATCATCGGCAAGCGCGGGATGGCGCCCGGCAGCTTCGACTACGAGTCGTGGGAAGAGGTCCTGCGCGTGAACCTGCTCGGCGCCGCCGCGGTCGCCGAGGCGCTGCTCGACAACGTCGCGGCGAGCGAGCGCAAGACGATCGCCATGATGTCGAGCCGGCTGGGCTCGATCACCGAGTCGAGCGGCATGACGCTGCCGTACGCGACGAGCAAGGCCGCGCTCAACATGCTGGTCAAGGGCCTCGCCGCGACGCAGGCGAGCCGCGGGATCATCGTGGTGGCGCTCAGCCCCGGCTGGGTGCGCACCGACATGGGCGGTGAGCAGGCGCCGCTAGCCCCGGAGACCGCGGTGCGCGGGCTGCGCAAGGTCATCGCCGGCCTCGGCCCCGGCGACTCCGGCAAGTTCCTCTACCACGACGGCTCGACGATTCCCTGGTGAAGAACCTGGTCGCCAAGATGACCGTGGTGGGCGTGCGCCCGGACGGCGCGCGCGTGACCCTCACGGTGGAAATCGGACGGCCGTACGAGGAGCGCGACGCCTGGGCATGTCCGATCGCGATCGCGCCGCTCCATGGCAAGCTCGCGGACATCCGCGGCACCGATTCCTTCCACGCGGTCTGGCTCGCCTGCACGCTCGCGCTGAAGCTGCTCGACAACCTGAAGTCCGAAGGCTGGCGCCTCGAGTACGCTGACGGCACCGAGTTTCCGATCGAGGACTACAAGGCCAGCCTTGCTCCACGCTGACAGCGCGCGCAACCGCCTGACCGGCATCGGCCTCATCTCCGGGGCCTACCTGCTTTTCTCGCTGCTCGACGGCTCGGCCAAGTGGCTGGTGGGCAGCATGCCGGTGATCATGGTGGTGTGGCTGCGCTTCGCCCTGCACGCGGTGGCGGGCGGCGCGGTGCTCTTCCCCCTGCGCGGCTGGGCGCTGGTGAAGACCCGCCACCTGCGCTGGCACGTGGTGCGCGCGCTCATGTTCATGGCGATGACCGGGATCAACTTCTGGGCGCTGCAGTATCTGCAGCTGACGGTCACCGCGTCGATCTTCTTTTCGGTGCCGCTCATGATCGCGCTCGCGAGCGCCTCGGTGCTCGGCGAGAAGCTCGACGCCGGGCGCTGGGTCGCGATCGTCGCCGGCTTCGCCGGCGTGCTGGTGATCGTGCAGCCCTTCGGCGCGGACTTCCACCCGGCGATGCTCGCCTCGGTGGTGAACGCCGTCCTCTATGCCGCGTTCCTGATGATGACGCGCCGGCTCGCCGCGTACGATTCGCCGGAGACGATCCAGTACCTGCCCGCGGTCGGCGCGGCGATCGGCCTCGCGCCCTTCGCGCTCGCGGCCTGGGAGTCGCCGAACGGCTGGCTCGAATGGACCGTCGCCTGCCTGCTCGGCGTGCTGGGCGGCGTCGGGCACTACCTGCTCGCGCTCGCGCACCGCTATGCTCCGTCGAGCGTGATCGCGCCGTTTCTCTACCAGCAGGTGGTCTACATGGCGCTCTTCGGCTACTTCGTGTTCGGCGACGTGCCGAGCGCCGGGGTGTGGCTCGGAGCGCCGATCGTGATCGCGAGCGGGCTCTACCTCTTCGCGCGGGAAAGAAGGTGACCGAGAGCGTCTCGCTGCCGCTCTGGGTCGCGGTCGCGGTCGGCCTGTTCGCCCTCTGGGCGCTCTATGAGCACGTGCTGATGCCCGCGCTGCGCTGGATGCTTACGCATCCGGCCAACCGCGTGATCGACGACGTGTCCGGCCGGCTGCGCATCGGCATCCGCCCGTTCCAGCGCACCCGGCGCCAGGCGCTCATCCACCGGCTGCTCACCGATCCCCGGGTGCAGCAGGCCGTGGAGCAGTTTTCCCGGGAACGGCAAGAGCCCCTGCCCCGCGTCCTGAAGCGGGTCGAGAGCTATGCGCGGGAAATCGTCCCGGCGTTCAACGCCTATCTCTACTTTCGCACCGGCTATTGGCTCGGCCGGCGCATCGCGCGGCTGCTCTACCGCGTGCGCGTGGGCTACGTCGACGGACCCGGCCTCGAGCGCATCGATCCCGACGCGACCGTGGTGTGCGTGATGAACCACCGCTCGAACATGGACTATGTGCTCGCGGGCTTCATCGCCGCCGAGCAGGCCGCGCTCTCCTACGCGGTGGGTGAATGGGCGCGCATCTGGCCGCTGTCGGCGCTAATCCGCGCCATGGGCGCGTATTTCGTGCGGCGCAACTCGCGCGACGAGCTCTACCGCCGCGTGCTCGAGCGCTACATCGTGATGGCGACCGAGGCCGGCGTGCCGCAGGCGGTGTTCCCGGAAGGCGGGCTCACGCGCGACGGCCGCATGCGCGAGCCCAGGCTCGGCGTGCTCGACTACATGCTGCGCGGCTTTCAGATCAGAGGCGAGCGCGACCTCGTATTCGTGCCGCTCGGCCTCAATTACGACCGTGTGCTCGAAGATCGGACATTGATGCGGGAGGGACCTCGCACTGGACGCCTGGCGACCACGTGGAAAACGTTTCGCTTCCTGCTGCACAACCTGTCGCTCATGCTGCACAGCGAGTGGCATCGCTTCGGCTACGCCTGCGTCAATTTCGGCACGCCGATCTCGATGCGGCAGCGGGGCATCGACTACCACGCGCTTTCCGGCGAGGCGCGGCGCGCGGCGGTGGCGGCGCTGGGCGCCGAGCTGATGCGCGCAGTGGGGCAAATCGTGCCGGTGGTCCCGGTACCCCTGATCGCGAGCGTTTTCGTGGCGCAGCCCGCGCGCGGGCTTTCCGAGCTCGAGCTCAAGGCGGAAGTCGGCCGCCTGCTTGCGCGCCTCGAGGCCGCCGGCGCGCATGTGTACATCCCTCGCGGCGACCTCGACTACGCGCTGACCGTGGGCCTGCGCATGCTGCGATTGCGTCATCTGGTGGAGGAAAAAGAGGGCGTATTCCACGCGCGCGCGGAAGAGCTGCCGCTTCTCGCCTACTATGCCAATTCGATTTCTCACCTTGTCTGACTGGACGAAGAGATAAGCGTCCAGTAGATTCGGTAAAGGGGGAAGGACGGGGTCCATGGCGAAAGCAGGGAAGCGCTCGCCGAGGAGACGCATGGCCGCGCGGCGGCAACCTGCCGTGCGCCCATCGCCTTTCTCCTTTCTCGGCTTCACCTCCGACTGGTACTGGGAGCAGGACGCGGAGCTGCGCTTCACGCGCGTCGAGGTGCGCAACGACGCCGCCGCTGAGCAGGCGCTCGCCCAGCGCATCCTGGGCAAGCGGCGCTGGGAGACCGGGGTCGAAATCGAGGGCGGCTGGGACGCGCACCGCGCGGTGCTCGAGTCGCGCGCCCCGTTCCGCGACGTGCTCATGTGGCGCAACCTGCCCGACGGCGCGCGCCGCTATATCAGCGTCAGCGGCGAGCCGACGTTCGACAGCCGGGGCCGCTTCACCGGCTACCGCGGCATCGGCCGCGACATCAGCAAGCAAAAGCGCATCCAGCAGCTGCTCAAGCTCGACCAGGCGGTCACGTTGCGGCTGGCCGAGGCGCAGGCCGCGCCCCAGGCGCTGCAAGGCGCGCTCGAGGCGATCTGCGATTCGCTGCGCTGGGATTGCGCCGAGCTCTGGACGCCCGACGAGGCGGCCGGCGTGCTGCGGCGTTTCGCGCACTGGGCGGCAAGCGCCGACCCGGGCGCCGAGCGCTTCGTCGAGGCGTCGAAGGACATCGTGTTCCGCCCGGGCGAAGGTCTAGTCGGCACCGTCTGGCAGTCGGGCGAGCCGATCTGGGTCACCGATTCGCCGCGCGACGCGCGCACCGTGCGCAGCCGGCTCGCCGAGGAGACCGGCCTGCGCGCCGCGGTGCTGTTCCCGGTGCGCGCCGGCGCCAAGGTCGGCGCGGTGCTCGAGTTCGCCTCGCGCCACATGCGCCAGCCCGACAAGCGCCTGTGGCAGACGCTGCGCGCCATCGGCACGCAGATCGGCCAGTTCCTGGGCCGCGCCGAAGCCGAGCGCGCGGTGCGCGAGAGCGAGGCGCGCTGGCGCGCGCTGACGCATCTTTCCTCCGACTGGTACTGGGAGCAGGATGCGGAGCTGCGCTTTACCCGGCTGGAGGGGCGGCAGGTGGCCGGCGGCGACGCGGACCTCAGGAAGCGCCTGATCGGCTCGCGCCGCTGGGAGACGGGGCTGCAAATCGAGGGCGGCTGGGACGGGCACCGCGCCGTGCTCGAGGCGCGGCAGCCATTCCACGAAGTGCTGATGTGGCGCGTGATGTCCGACGGCTCGACGCGCTACATGCACGTGAGCGGCGAGGCGGTGTTCAACGCCGACGGCAGCTTCGCCGGCTACCGCGGCGTGGGGCGCGACGTGACCGACGAGAAGCGCGCCGAGCAGATCCTGCGCCTGGAGCACGAGGTGGCGCGGCTCCTCGCCGCGGCCGAGGACGCCGCCGTCGGCCTGCGCAACGTGATCCGCGTGGTGTGCGAGACCGAAGGCTTCGCCTGCGGCCGCTGCTTCCGCGTCGATGGCGATCTGCTGCGCTTCCAGGACGCCTGGTCGATCCCCAACCCGGCGATCCTGCCCTTCATCGAGCGCTCGCGTGCCTTCGTGTTCCGGCCCGGCGAAGGCCTGACCGGCACGGTGTGGCAGGCGGGCGAGGCCGTATGGTCGCCGGACATCACCCGCGACCCGCGCGTGCGCGACCGCAAGGTCTGGGAGGGCACCGGGCTGCGCGGCGGCTTCGCCTTCGCGGTGGTGGCCGAGGGCCGGGTCATCGGCGTGCTCAATTTCTCGAGCCTGAAAGCGCGCGAGCCCGACCGGCGCCTGCTCGCCGCGTCGCGCGTGATCGGCAGCCAGATCGGCCAGTTCGTGCAACGCAAGCAGGCCGAGGCCTCGCTGCGCGAGAGCGAGGCGCGCTTCCGCGCGCTCACCCAGATGTCGTCGGACTTCTTCTGGGAGACCGACGAGGCGCACCGCTTTACCCAGCTCGTGTACGGCCCGGGCTACCTGCCGCCCGAGATGGGACGCGGCGTGATCGGCAAAGCCGCGTGGGAGCTGCACTGCGAGAGCCCGGACGAGACGGGCTGGGCGGCGCACCGCGCGCGCCTCGACGAGCACCTGCCGTTCCGCGATTTCGAGTTCGCGCGCCGCATGCCCGACGGCGTGGTGCGCTACCTCTCGATCAGCGGCGATCCGCGCTTCGGGGCGCTCGGCCAGTTCACCGGCTACCGCGGCGTGGGTCGCGACATCACCGAGATCGCGCTCGCGCGCGAGCGCATCGCCTCGCTCGCCTACAGCGATCCGCTGACCGGGCTTGCTAACCGCACGAGTCTGATGCCGGCGCTCGAGCAGGCGGTGCAGCGCGCGCGGCGCAGGAACGCCAAGCTCGCAGTGGTGTTCCTCGACCTCGACGGCTTCAAGCAGATCAACGACGCCTACGGCCACGACGCCGGCGATGCGCTGCTGATCGAGCTGGCCGGGCGCCTGCGCGACAACCTGCGCGCGAGCGACCTGGTCGCGCGCCTGGGCGGCGACGAGTTCCTCGTAGTGCTGGAGGAGATCCAGGATCTCCAGCCGGTCGAGACCGTGGCGAAGAAGCTCCTGGTGGAGACGGTGCGGCCCTACCGGGTGCCCGGCGCCGAGGCGACCGTCACCGCGAGCATCGGCATCAGCCTCTTCCCCGACGACGCCGCCGACGCGGCCGCGCTCATGAAGCACGCCGACATCGCCATGTACGCGGCGAAGCAGGCGGGCAAGAACACCTGCAGGTTTTATTCCTCCGGGCCCGCGGCGAACGACCCGGTGCAGCAGAACAAGCTAACGCTTTAGCTCGCGGTTCGCGTCTTCGATGTCGCGCCGCAGCTGGCCGCGCTCCTCCGGCGACATCTGCTGCTGGCGGGTCTTCTGCGGCCGGTCCTGGCGGCTGCGGTACGCATCGCGCACGTCCTCGCGCATGCGCTGGCGCTCCTCCTGGCTCATCTGCCGCTCGCGGCCGCCGTCGTTGCGTTTACCCTGCTGCGCATCGACGCTCGCCGCGGCGAGGGCGAGCGCGATGGCGAGAGCGATTCGCGGGCTCATCGGGCGCAATGTTACGCGGCTTGTCTTGCGGCCGGCTGTCGTTTTGTAACAATGTATTGCCCATGGCCGAACTCAAGACGCGAATTCTCGTAGTGGACGACGACCAACGCCTGCGCGATCTGCTGGTGCGCTACCTCGGGGGCGAAGGCTACGAAGTGAAGGCGGTGCCCGACGCCCCCGCGATGGACAAGCAGCTCGCGCGCGAGCGCTACGATTTGGTGGTGCTCGACCTCATGCTGCCGGGCGAGGACGGCCTCGCGATCTGCCGGCGGCTGAGGGCGCAGGACACGGCGCCGGCGATCATCATGCTGACCGCGAAGGGCGACGACGTCGACCGGATCGTCGGGCTCGAGATGGGCGCCGACGACTACCTGCCGAAGCCCTTCAACCCCAAGGAGCTGCTCGCGCGCATCAAGGCGGTGCTGCGCAGGAAAACGCCCGCCGGGCCGCCCGGCGCGCCCGCCACCGGCGGGACTTTCCAGTTCGGCGAGTTCTCCCTCAACCTCTCGACGCGGACCCTCACCCGCGCCGGCAAGCAGGTCGCGCTCACCACCGGCGAGTTCTCGGTACTCAAGGTGCTGGTGCAGCATCCGCGCCAGCCGCTGTCGCGCGACAAGCTGATGGAGCTCGCGCGCGGGCGCGAGTACGAGGTGTTCGACCGCTCGATCGACGTGCAGATCTCGCGCCTGCGCAAGATCGTGGAAGAGGATGCGTCGCACCCGAAGCACATCCAGACCGTGTGGGGCTTCGGCTACGTCTTCGTGCCCGACGCGGAAAAATGACGCTTTTCGCGCGATCGTTTCTGCTGATCGCGGCATTGATCGTTACGGCGGTACTTGCCTCGTTCCAGATCTACCGGGTCTACGAGCGCGAGCCGCGCTCGCGCGAGCTCGCGCAGCAGACCGTGAGCACGGTCAACCTCACGCGCGCCGCGCTGGTCAGT
>DASRIR010000303.1:0-2272 GCA_035649875.1 Burkholderiales bacterium
GCCTCCTTGGTCTCGTTGAAAAGGCGCACGTTCTCGATCGCCATCACCGCCTGGTCGGCGAACAGCTTCATGAGCTCGATCTGCGTCGGCGGGAACGGCCCGCGCTCGGCCCGGGAAACGCTGATTGAGCCGACCGGCACGCCGTATTTCAGCATCGGCACCGAGAGAAAGCTCTTCGCCCCTATCCGGCGGAAGTGCTCTTTCGATAGATCAGGATCCTCGTCGGCGTACGGAATATGGACGAGGGCGCCCTCGAGGACGGCGCGTGACGAAGGAAGATCGCGGCCCGGGCGCCTCGGGAACCGCTGCGCGGTCAGCTCAGCCGCATTCGGTCGCGGATTATGCTGAGCGGCGAGGTGAATCAATTCACCATCGAAGCGGGTGACGATGGCGTAATTCCCGTTGCACAGCCGGCTGCTGTTCCGCGCGATCGCGTCGAATACCGGTTGCACGTCGCTTGGCGAGCTCGCCATGACGCGCAGAATCTCTCCGGCGGCCGTTTGCTGTGCCAGTGCTTCTTTTGTTTCGTTGAACAGGCGCGCGTTCTCGATCGCGATCACCGCCTCTTCGGCGAACGCCTCGAGCGTGCGGATCTGGGACTTACTGAATTCGCCCGGTTGTTTGCGCGAAACGCCGATCGAGCCGATCGGCTCGCCGTCCCGCAGCATCGGCACAACCACCAGGCTGCGATACCCTCGCTTGCGCGCCATGCTCTTCACCGACGCCATCGAGGCCGGAACTCTTTCGGTGTCCGCCGCAGAATAGGGCCGGCGCGAGCGGATCGCCCGGCCATGCAGGTACACCGCCTTGACCGGCTGCGGGTAGTAGCGCTTCAAGGCATCGTCGCCGGCCGTGCTGGTCGAGCTGTGAGCCACGAGATGCAGCAACCCGTCGACAAGCCGCAGTGCGATCGCGGAGTGGCCGCCGACCAGTCGCAGCGCGCTGCGCACGATCGCGTCGAACACCGGTTGCGCGTCGCCGGGCGAGCGGCGGATGACCTTGAGGATCGCCGCAGTCGCTGCCTGCTGTTCGAGGGCGTCCTTGCGCTCCCTGAGCGCCCGGGCGAGCTTCTCGGGGTTATCAGCGCGGCGGCGCGTGGCCATTCAGGGTTTCTTGAGCGCGAAGGCCGGCACCGGCTGCGACAGGCCCTTGAGCGAGAGCGGACCCACCGGGTCGAACTCGAACACGCCTTCGAGCGCGGCCATGGTCTTGCGGTCGAAGAGGATCTGGCCGGCTTTCGCCTCGCCGCAGAGGCGCGCGGCGAGGTTGGTGACGTTGCCGATCGCCGCGTAGTCCCAGCGCCCTTCGAAGCCGATGGCGCCGAGCGTGGCGTAGCCCTGCGCGATGCCGACGCCGAGCGCGAGGTCGTAGCCGCGCTTCTCCCAGTGCTTACCGATCGGCATGAAGGCCTCCTGCACGGCCAGCGCGGTGCGCACCGCGTGCTCGGCAGGTTTTTCGATCGGCACGGGATCATTGAAGAACACCATCACCGCGTCGCCGGCGAAGCGCTCAAGCGTGCCCTGGTGCTCGAGCACGACCTTGCCGAGCGCCGAGTGGTAGCCGCGCAGCAGGTCCATCACCTCCTCCGGCTCGGCGGTCTCGGTGAAGTGGGTGAAGCCGCGCAGGTCGAAGAACTCGACCGTGATCTCGCGCCGGTGGGTCTTGAGCAGCTCCTCGCCCTTCCCCGCGGCGATCGCCTCGGCAAGCTGCGGCGAGAAGAAGCTCTTCAGCCGCCCGAGGCGCTCGTCCTGCAGGTGCTTGATGCGCAGCAGCGAGCGCACGCGCGCGAAGAGCTCGGGTTGGTTTACCGGTTTGGAGAGAAAATCATCCGCGCCGGCCTCGATGCCCTTGACGCGCTCCTGCGCCGGATCGAGCGAAGTGCACATCACGACGGGAAGAAGCGCGGTCTCCGGGTTCGCGCGGATCCTTTTGCAGACCTCGTAGCCGGAGATGCCCGGCATCATCACGTCGAGGAGCACGAGGTCGGGCTTTTCCTTCACCACCTGGGCGAGCCCTTCCTCGCCGTTCGTCGCGGTGCACACGCGGTAGCCTTTGACCGTGAGCAGGTCGGCGAGCAGCTTGATGTTCGCCGGCGTGTCGTCGACGACCAGGATCTTCGCCGGCGTCATTTCCTTCCGGCCTCGATCAACCGCTTCACGGTATCGATGAATTCCTTGAGGTTGATCGGCTTGCCGAGGAAGGCGTCGAAGCCGGCAGCGGTGATCGCGCTTCGGTCAGTCGGGGTCACGGAGGCGGTGAGCGCGACTACCGG
>DASRIR010000304.1:0-2112 GCA_035649875.1 Burkholderiales bacterium
GCACGACCGCACGCTGGTGCGCCTCATCATGGAATACGAACCGGAAGGCACGGTGGAGAAAGCGGGTGACGCGGTCGGCGTGTTCAGCGCGCGCGTGCAGAACACGGTCGAGGACTTCAAGAAGTTCATCGAGAACCGCGGCGCGGAAACCGGCAGCTGGCGCGGCGAGGTGCATGGCGGCCAGAAGCAGCCGGGCGGGACCTCTTCAAGCGGCGGCGGTAACCGGACCATCCGCTAGCGGGTCCGGCGTAGCTAGCGGCCGGCGGGCGCGCATCCGCCGGCCGTTTTTGTTTTCAGCGCGCGATGCTGGCGGCGAAGTAGAGGATCAGCACCACGCCGATGAGCTCGAGATGCAGCACGCGCCGCACCCCCGGCACTTCAGCCGGATTCGGTTGGCGTCGCCAGCGCAAGAACCGAACCGTCGGATAGATGGAAAGCAGCGCTACGCCAAAGAACAAAACCAGCTTGGCGATGAACGCGCCGCTCGAAAAATAGAACGCGGCGCCTTTCTCGAAGTAGAACACCCGCAGCAGCCCCGCCACGAGGAGGACCCCGGCCGACACGCCGAGCACGAGGTCGGCAAGTGCCAGGCGGCGGGCGGTGTGCGCGTTCAAGTGGTCGCGGATGACAATGAACTCGACGACGAGCGACGCAACGAGCGCAAAGGCCGCCAAATGATGCAGAAAGGCGAACAAAGCGCTCACAGGAGAAATATCACGCCACGCGCGCTCATATATAGGAAGCGGCTTTTCAGTAGGACTTAGGGAGGCCGAGGACGCGCTCGGCGATGAAGCAGAGTATGAGCTCGCGGCTCACTGGCGCGATACGGCCGACGAACGACTCGCGCAGGTAGCGCTCGACGTGGTATTCGCGCGCATAGCCGAATCCGCCGAAGGTCATCACCGCCTGCTGGCAGGCGTCGAAGCAGGCCTCGCCGGCGAGGTACTTCGCGGAGTTTGACTCGGCGCCGCAGGGCTTGCCGGCGTCATAGAGGGATGCGGCCTTGAAGGCCATGAGGTTCGCCGCCTCGAGCGCCATCCAGTTCGCCGCGAGCGGATGCTGGATCGACTGGTTCTGCCCGATCGGGCGGTCGAAGACGATGCGTTCCTTGGCGTATTTCGCAGCGCGGCCGACCGCGCAGCGCCCGAGGCCGACGAGCTCGGCCGCGATGAGGATGCGCTCCGGATTCATGCCGTGCAGGATGTATTCGAAGCCCTTGCCCTCCTCGCCGATGCGATCGCTTTCCGGAACCGGCAGCGCGTCGAAGAAAACCTGGTTGGAGTCGACCGCGTGGCGGCCCATCTTCTCGATCTCGCGCACCTCGACGTGGCGGCGGTCGAGCTCCGTGTAGAAAAGCGTAAGACCGGCCTCGGCTCGCGCGAGCAGCAGAACCTTTTCCGCGACCTGCGCGGTGGAGATCCACACCTTCTGGCCGGAAACCAGGTAGTTCTTTCCGTCGCGCACCGCCTTGGTCTTGAGGTTGCGGGTGTTCAAGCCCGTGTTGGGCTCGGTAACGGCGAAACAGGCGCGTTCTTTTCCCGCGATCAGCGGCGGCAGCATGCGCGTCTTCTGCTCCGGCGTCCCGAACACCACCACCGGATTCAGCCCGAAGATGTTCATGTGCACCGCCGAGGCGCCCGAAAAGCCGGCACCCGACTCGGCGATGGCCTGCATCATGATCGCGGCCTCACTGATGCCGAGGCCGGCGCCGCCGTAAGCCTCCGGCATGGCGATGCCCAGCCAGCCGTCGCGCGCGAACGCTTCGTGGAAGTCGGCGGGGAAGCCGCCCTCGCGGTCGCGCTTGGCCCAATACTCGTCGTCGAAGCGCGCGCAGAGCTTCGCGATCGCCTCGCGAATGCGCTCCTGCTCAGGACTAAGGTTGAAATCCAAGAGGAGCCACAACCGCGCTCGGCTGCTTATGACGCTCAATCGCCTTGGCGACGAAGCCCGACGCCTTCACGTCCTCGACGAACTCGCGCAGGTAGCGCGCGCCCGCTTCCTTGCCTTTTTGGCTGGCCATCGCCTGGTTGATCACCATGAATCGCCCGGGCAGCAAGCGCACGCCGCCGACGCGCCGCGCGTCGTTTTCGAGCTGCTGTTTCACGCCCGCGG
>DASRIR010000305.1:0-34376 GCA_035649875.1 Burkholderiales bacterium
GAGCAGGCAAGATCCATCGGCCTCGAGGTCCTGTCCAAGCCGTGCTCACCCACGACGTTGCAAGGGGCAATCGCGCAGGCGATCGCCGCCAGTCCGAAGCCGGCCGCTTCCGCGCGAGGCGGACAGTGAGGATTTTCCCCGGCTAAGCTGAATGCCCTGATGCGCATCCTAGTGGTCGACGACATCTGGACGCGGCCGAGGCGGCTCAATCTCGGCATGCCGGAGGACCTGCGCCGCACGCGCGAGGCGGGATTCAGCGCGCACCTGGTGAAGCCGGTCTCGACGGACGCGCTGCGCGAGCTGCTCGAGCGCCTCTGAGCGGCTAGGCCAGGCGACCCATCGGTCGCACGTTGTCGCGGCGGCGTTGTCTTTAAGCGATGGACAAACCGCCGATGCCGGGACACGAGCCGGTCAAGGAGCCGCCGGATCCGGATGCCCCGGCGCCCATTCCCCCGCAGGAGCCGCCGCCTGGCGACTCCGCAATCCAGCCGATCGCGAAGGAAGACTAGAGCCGCCGGCCGAAGACCGAGTCCATGTCGCCGCCGCTCTGCATGCACGCGGTGAACAGCTCCTCGGCCAGGGCCCCGCCGGTATCGACGTTCCGCAAGTACGCCGTCTCGAGGATGTGCTGCATCAGCGCCGTGCCGCGGTCGGAATCCGCCACGTCGTAGATGCGCGCCATGATGGCGCCGGCTTTCGGCCGGTCGATGTTCTCGCGCGCGAGCGCCTGCGCGACGAGCGCCATGTCGGCGGCGATGCCACATTCCTCGGCGCTCTGCGCGCGCGGGGCGGCGAAGATGTCGGACGCGAAGAACGCGGTTGCGAACGCGAGCGCGAGAAGCTTGTACATGCCGCCATGCTGAGCCCTGCCCCGCATCCTGAACAGCCTGCGGGCCGGCGCAAGGCCGCGCCTTTCGCGATTCGGCGTCAGCGATGTCCCGTCAGGGCTTGTCGGCGGCGCGCGACTCCAGCGCGAAGCGCACCAGCGCGATCGCCAGCGCCAGCACCAGCGGCCCGAGGAGCACGCCGATCGGGCCGAAGGCCGACACGCCGCCCAGCACCCCGATGAACACGGTGAGCGCGTCGATCTGCGCGCGCCCCGACACCAACCACGGGCGCAGGAAATTGTCGATCGTCACCACGATCCCGCCCCAGATCACCATGAAGAGTGCCGCGCCCCAGCGGTCCTGGGCGGCGAGCACCAGCGCTGCCGGCACCCAGACCACCGGCGTGCCGACGAGCGGAATGAGAGCGGCGAGCGCTGCCAGCACGCCGAATACCACCGGCGAGGGCAGGCCGACGATCGCGAAGCCGATCGCCACCAGCGCCCCCTGCGCCAGCGCGGTGACGCCGGAGCCGTAGACCAGCGCGCGGGTCACCGAGGCGAGATGGCGGAACAGCCTCGCCTTGTCGGCCTCGGAGGCGGGGAGCAGCGCGCGCGCCGTGTCCGCGATGCGCTTGCCGTCGCGGATCGCAAAAAACAGGATGAACATCATCAGCGCGAAGCCGATCACGGTGCCGAGCGCTCCCACGAACGCCGCACGCCCGAGCGTACCGAGCGCCTTGAGCACGGCCTGCGCACCCTCGACCGCCCAGGCCTGGATCTGGGCGAGCGAGATCCCGGCGTTTTCCTGCACCCAGACGAGCGCCGGGCCCACGATCGGCAGGCTGGCGAGATCCGACAGGTCGGCGGGCTTGTGCTCGACCGCGAATGCCTGGGCATGGCGCGCGAGGTCCGTGACTTGTGCGGCGAATGCCGCGCCGAGACCGGCCAGCGGGCCGATGACCACCAGGAAGGTCAGGATCGTGAGCAGGGCGGCGGACAGCGCGGCGCGGCCACCGAGCTTGCGCGTCAGCCAGCGGTGCAGCGGGTGGATCAGGAAGGCGATGAACAACGCCCAGCCGATCGGCGCGAAGAACGGCGTAAGGACGAGGTACAGCAGGTAGCCGATGATCAGGATCGTGGCGAGCGCGAAAGCCCGCGTGTAGAAGGTGCGCTCGGATGTCTGCATGGGCTATGCGTATCGTGCCTGCAAATGCGGGCGGGCCCAATAGACTGCCCGGCGATGCCAAGAACCCGTGCGCGCCGACCCGCCTGGGGCAAGCTCGGCTTGATCGCGCTGGTCATCGCGGCAGCGGCGGCGGCCTGGCGCTGGACGCCGCTCGCCGAGATCGTCACGGTGGAGAACATCCTCGACTTCACGCGCGCGGTGCGCGAGCGCTGGTGGGCGCCGCTCGTGCTGATCGCGGCGTATACGCCGGCGGCGTTCGTGCTCCTACCACGCCCGCTGCTTACGCTCGTCTCGGTGATGACCTTCGGCGTGCTGCTCGGCCTCGTGTACAGCACCACTGGCGTGCTGCTGGCGGCGCTCGCGACCTACTTCGCCGGCCGCTACGTGCCGCGCCCCACGCTCAAGCGCCTGGCGGGCGATGCGCTCGAGCCCGCCGGGGAGCTGTTGCGCGAGCATGGCGTGACCGCGGTCTTCGGGGCGAACATGCTGCCCACCCCGCCGTTCGTGGTGCAGAACATGATCGCCGGCGCGGTGCGTATTCCGCTATGGAAATTCATGCTTGGCACCTTCCTCGCCCTGATCCCGGGGATGCTGGCGTGGACGGTGTTTGGCGGGCAGATCCGCGCCGCGCTCGAGGATTCGGCCGCGGTGAGCTACTGGCTGATCGGCGGCACGGCCGTATTGCTCGTCGCCTTTACGCTGGTCGCGCGCCGCGCGCTCGCCAAGCGCATGAAGGTGAAGCGCTAGGCCGCATCCGGCCGAAAAATCCGCGTCTTCCATGAATTTCCTTGAGCGCGGGCAGGTTCCGAAGGCCTGTCGGTGCGCAACGACACGCGGCCAATATGACGCGACTGTTAAATAAGGGGCCAGCGATATGCCTACGCGCGGGCCCGACATAGCATGGCCACGCCTCTAAACAACGGGAGTGCCCATGGGCGGTTCCATTCTGGTAGTTGACGACGAAGCGGCGGTCCGCGATCTGCTGGCCGCCAACCTGCAACGCGCCGGCTACAAGGTGATGTGCGCGGGCGACGTGCCGCAAGCCGAGGCGCTGGTGCGCGACACGCGCCCGGACATGGTCCTGCTCGATTGGGTACTGCCCGGCATCCCCGGCCTGACCTTCGCGCGGCGCCTGCGCTCCGACCAGCGCACCAAGGACATCTCGATCGTGCTGCTGACGGCGCGCGCCGAGGAGCAGGACAAGGTGACCGCGCTGGAAAGCGGCGTCGACGACTACGTGACCAAGCCCTTTTCTGCGCGCGAGCTGCTGGCGAGAATCAAGGCGGTCATGCGCCGGCGCGCGCCGCAGCTCGCCGACGACGTGGTCGAGATCGCCGGCCTGAAGATCGACCCGGCGGCGCACCAGGTGAGCGCCGGCGACAAGGCGATCGACCTGTGGACCACGGAGCTGCGCCTGCTCCATTTCTTCATGACGCATCCAGGCCGGGTTTTTTCGAGGGCTAGATTGCTGGATGAAGTGTGGGGCGAGCACGTCTTTGTCGAGGAGCGCACGGTGGACGTCCACATCCGCCGCCTGCGCCAGGCGCTCGCGCCCACCGGCCACGACAAGCTGATCGAGACGGTGCGCGGCACGGGGTACCGGTTCAAGCCGGATCTCACGACCGCGAACCTCGCTGCTTAGCTACTCGACGGTAACGGACTTAGCCAGGTTCCGCGGCTTGTCCACGTCGCTCCCTCGGACGAGGGCCGCGTGGTACGCAAGCAACTGCAACGGCACGGTGCTCAGGATGGGAGAAAGGATCCCGGGGGCATCGTGCATCCTGCAGACATGAACGCCTTCGGCGTCCGCCACCGCGCTGTCCAGCTGGAGCGCACCCTCCATGGCGATCGGGTAGTGCACGCCGCGCCCAAGGAACAGCGCATGCTCGCAGCGCGCGAACTTCGCCGCCCAGGCCGCCATCTGCGTCTCGGTGCGCAAGGCCGCCGCGACGCCCGCCGAATCGTAGCCGCGGTACTCGAGGCGGCGCAGGCCTTCGATCCGCAGCGGCACGACGTCGCGCCGCGCTACCGCGGCGACGATTCCGCACATCGGCGCTTGCCTTGCAGGAAGAGGAGGGTGGCGCCGGTCAGCCCGGCCGCCAGCGCGTCGGCGGCGAAGTCGAGCGCGTCGGCGGTGCGCTCGGGCAGGAAGGCCTGGCGCAGCTCGTCGCCGGCGCCCAGCAGCATCACCGCAATGACCAGCAGCATCGGCCGGCGCCCGTCGCACGCGATCCACAGCAGCAGCGTGACCGCGGCGTACGCCAGGAAGTGCCAGAGCTTGTCCCACGGCTCGACCAGGTCGAAGGGCAGCGCGTTCAGGGTGAAGATCTGCGCCACCACGGCGAGCGCGCCGAGCAGCGCCCAAGGCTGGTCAATACGCATTCTGCTTGCCGAGCACCACGACCACGGTCTTGAGGATGATCTGCAGGTCGAGCAGCACCGACCAGTTGCGCAGGTACTGCAGGTCGAACTCGATGCGCGCCTTCATCTTGTCCACGGTGTCGGTCTCGCCGCGGAAGCCCATGACCTGCGCGAGCCCGGTGATGCCCGGGCGCACCTTGTGGCGGATCATGTAGCCGCGGATCAGCTTGCGGTACATCTCGTTGTGCGCCACCGCGTGCGGGCGCGGGCCGACGATGCTCATGCGCCCCTGCACCACGTTGATGAACTGCGGCAGCTCGTCGAGCGAGGTGCTGCGCAGGAACGCGCCGAAGCGCGTGATGCGGCTGTCGTTGCGCGTCGCCTGGCGCACCAGGTCGCCGTCCTCGGCCACCGTCATCGAGCGGAACTTGTAGACCACGATCTTGCGGCCGTCCAGGCCGTAGCGGCGCTGCTTGAACAGCACCGGCCCGGGCGAAGACAGTTTCACGCCCACCGCGATCGCGACGAGCAGCGGGGACACCAGGACCAGGATCAGGGTCGCGAAGATGAGGTCGCTCAGCCGCTTGATGAAGCCGTTGAAGCCGTGGAACGGGCTCTCGCAGACCGCGACCACCGGCAGGCCGCCGATCGAGTCGACGCGCGCCTGGATCAGGTCGGAGACGAAGATGTCGGGCACGAAGTAGATCGACGCGGTGGTATCACGCAGGTCTTCCAGCAGGCGCAGGATGCGCGGCTGCGAGGCCATGGGCAGCGCGATGTAGATCACGTCCACGCGCTGCGCGCGCGCGTAGTCGGCGAGGCCCGAGAGCGCGCCGAGGTTCTGCGCCGTGGGCAGGTTCTGCAGCCGGCCGGTGCCGCGGTCGTCGAAGTAGCCGGCGACGCGGATGCCGAGGATCGGGTCGCGCAGCCGCTCGGCGAGACGCCGGCCGAGGTCGTTCGCGCCGGCGATCACCGCGACCTTCTGCAGGCCTTGCGTGGCGAGCACGCGCGGCAGCAGGCGCGGCAGCAGCCGGTGCGCGGCGAACAGCACCGCCGGCGTGGCGAGCGCCCAGGCGAGGATCGCGCGCTGGTCGAAGGCTTCCATCGTGCGCGTCGCCCAGCCGAGCAGGCCGAGCAGGCCGAGGATCGCGACCCAGCCGGTCGCGATCTCGAGCATGAGCTCGCCCGCTTTCTCCCGTTCGCGCACCAGTCCGCCGGGGAAAGTCATGGCGAACACCAGAAGCGCGAGGATCAGGCAGGCGCCGTCGAAAGCGGCGCCGAACCAGGCCACCGCGCCCGCGAGGGTCGCGATCGCGACCAGCGGGTCGAGCGCGGCCAGCACCAGCGGCCCGGGGCCGGGCTGGCTGCGCAACAGTCGCGTCCGGATTTCGGGCGTTGCGTGCAAGGCCAAGGCAGGTTAGGGCAGCGCGGTTCAACCGTGATGTTGCGCCCGTGCCCGCCGCGTAGGCTCACCGGACTAACTTTTGACCAGTGCGTCGGACGAACTATTGCGTAATCAGCGTCGACTATATTGAGAGCGCCATGCCATTGACCCCTATTGCCGAAACCCCTCCATCGCCGGCGCAGCCCGCCGCCTTTACTTCGGTCGCGCCGGGAAGCCTCGCGCCGACCGACGGAAATGGCGACGGCCGCTCGGCGGCCACCGATTTCCTGCAGATCGAGTCGATCGTGCTGAACCTCGACGCCTCGCTGCGCGTGCACGCCCGGGCGCATTTCTTCAGCTGGACGCAAGGCCTGCTGCAGAGCCTGATCCGGCACGAGCTGCTGATCTGCATGCTCTGCCTGGGCAAGCCGCCTGCGTTCCGCGCCGACGGCTTCTCCATGACCACGCCCGATCCGACGATGGTCTCGGACATCTTCCTGCGCGACACCTCGGTCGCGCCCGCGCTGCTCAAGGCGTGGGAAGAGCGCCGCTACCAGCCGGTGGTGATCGACCTCACCGCCGCGCCCGTGGGCAGCGGCTCCTTCATTCGCGAGGCCGAGCGCCTCGGCGGCACGCAGCTCCTGGTGCACGGCGTGCACGACGCCGACGGCCGCGCGCTCACGCTGTTTACCTTCGCCTGCCGCCCCGGCAGCGTCGGCCCGCGCCAGGTGTACCTCGCGCAGCTGCTCGCGCCCGCCCTGCACTCGTCGTGGGTGCGCACGCAGCTGACCCGCACGCCGAGCGCGGTGGAGAAGGCGTCCGGCCAGAGCGTGCTCACGGTGCGCGAGCAGGACATCCTGAAGTGGATCTATCTCGGCAAGTCGAACTTCGAGATCGGCGCGATCCTCAAGATCAGCCCGCTCACGGTGAAGAACCACGTGCAGAAGATCCTGCGCAAGCTGAACGTCGTGAACCGCACGCAGGCGATCGGCAAAGCGCTCGAGCTGCGTATTCTCAATCCCTGAACGGCGCGAAGTTGTCGTGAGAAAACGGCGCTTCGGCGCCGTTTTTACTTTGGTAGTCCGCACGGCCCATCGACCGCGCTGACCGGCGGGTCAGCAACGTAATACCCCGCCTCTAGCATCTCCGGGTCCGCACATGAAACCGTTCGTGATTGCGCTTGCCGTTACGTCTGCGTTGGTTGCCGGCCCCCTTGCGGGCGAGCCGGCTTCATTCAACGCGAACGCCGCGGGGATGTACGTGCCGCCGTCGATGCAGCCGGCGCGCTACTCGTTCGTCGACGTCTACCGCCTGACCGTTGCCGGTGCGATCGCCGGCCAGCCGCTCGCCGAGGCCGCGCCCGACGCGCCGGTGCGCCTCGCCGCGGTCGTGCAGGCGCAGCCCGCCGAGCCGCGCTTCTCGATCACCCCGGTGCGCCAGCCCGAGAAGTGGCTGCTTGCGCTCGCCGGCCTGGCGCTCGCCGGCTGGGTCGCGCACCGCCGGCTCACGCACGCGCTGTGATGAAAAAGCTCCTCCTCGCCCTGCTCCTGGCCGCGCCGACCGCGGCGTGCGAAAAGGTCGCCGCCGAGCGCCCGGCGCAGCTCGTCGCCAAGGTGAACGGCACCGAGATTTCGATCCACCAGCTGCGCACCGGCGCCTCCGGCGCGGTGGCGCAGGCGCTCGAGCGCGTCATCGACCGGGAGCTGCTGGTGCAGCGCGCACTCGCCGAGAAGCTCGACCGCGATCCGCAGGTGTTGCAGGCGATCGAGACCTCGCGCCGCCAGATCCTCGCCCAGGCCTACCTGGAGCGCAGCGTCTCGGCCGCCGCCGCCGGCAGCTCGCGCGACGAGGTCGGCGCCTTCTATGCCGAGAATCCGGCGCTGTTCGCGGAACGGCGCTTGTACCGCGTGCGCGAGCTGGTCGTCTCGGCGCCCGCCGAGCTGGTCGACGTGCTGCGCGCCGAAGCCGCGCGCAGCCGCGACCTGGACGAGCTCGCCGCGTGGCTGCGCAGCCGCAGCGCCAAGTTCAGCATCGACACGCTCACGCAGCCCGCGGAGCAGCTGCCGCTCGCCTACCTGCCGCAGCTCGCGCGCATGAAGCCGGGCGAGATCGCGCTGTTCGCGGCGCCGCCGGGCGCGTCGGTGATCCAGCTGGTGCACGCCGAGCACGCGCCGCTGACCGAGGCGCAGGCGGCACCGCTGATCGAGCAGTTCCTCGCGGGGCGCAAGCGGCTGGAGACCGCCGCGGCCGAAGTCAAGCGGCTGCGCGAGGTGGCCACTATCGAGTATCTGGGCGAATTCAAGAGAGGGAACTGATGAAACGCATAGTAGCGGCAATTTTCATTCTGGCACTCGCGGTTCCGGCGCTGGCGCAGACCGAGAAGCTCGGCGTCGGCGACGCGATCCGCATCACCGTGCACCAGCAGCCCGACCTGACCACCGACGCGCGCATCAGCGAGCGCGGCATGATCGCGATGCCGCTGATCGGCGAGGTCAAGCTCGCCGGCCTGTCGCAGATCGAGGCCGCCAACGCGATCAGCGAGAGCTTCAAGAAGGGCCAGTACCTGAAGAACCCGCAGGTCACGGTGGCCGTCACCACGGTGCGCAGCAAGCAGGTGTCGGTGCTCGGCGCCGTGGCGCGGCCCGGGCGCTACCCGCTCGACGACACCAGCTCGCAGCTCGCCGACGTGATCGCCGCGGCCGGCGGCATCAGCCCGACCGGCGCGGATACGGTGACCGTGATCCGCGACGGCAAGGAGCAGAAGGTGGCGATGCTCGGCAAGCCCTTCGCGCTCAAGGGCGGCGAGACCATCCACGTCGAGAAGGCGCCGGTGTTCTACATCTACGGCGAAGTCATGCGCTCGGGCGCCTACCGGGTCGAGCCCAACATGACCGTGATGCAAGCGATCGCCGCGGGCGGCGGGATCAGCCCGCGCGGCAGCGAGAAGCGCGTCAAGCTGCGCCGCGCCGACTCGAGCGGCAAGGCGGTCGAGAACGACGCCAAGTTACGCGACCTCGTCAAGCCCGACGACGTCATTTACGTCAAGGAAGCCCTGTTCTAGGGAGGAAAGCAGACACCATGGACCTCAGCCAATACCTACTTGCCCTGCGCGCGCGACGCAAGGCGTTCATCATCGCCCTCGCCGCGACGATCATCACCGCGATCGCGGTCGCGCTGATCGTGCCCAAGAAGTACGTCGCCACCGCGACGCTGCTGATGGACGCGCGCGACGAGCAGACCATGAGCCCGGCGCGCCTGACCGCGCGCGAGCGCTCGAGCTACTTCCAGACCCAGGTCGACCTCATCATGTCGAACCGGGTCGCGACGACGGTGGCGCGCGAGCTCAAGCTCGCGCAGAAGCCCGGCATGCGCGAAGCCTGGGAGAAGGACACCGGCGGCCTTGGCTCGATCGACGAGTGGATCGCCGCGGCGCTGCTGGAGAAGCTCGACATCGATACTTCGGTCAGCAACCTGCTGCTCATCAACTATCCGTCGGATGACCCGAAGCTCGCCGCCGAGATCGCCAACGGCTTCGCCAAGGCCTACCTGGACATCGTGCTGCACCTGCGCACCGAGCCCACGCGCACCTCGACCACCTGGTTCGAGGACCAGCTGAAGACGCTGCGCAACCAGGTGACCCAGTCGCAGTCCAGGCTCAACGCCTACCAGAAGGCGAAGGGCATCCTGGCCGAGGACGGCCGCGTCGACGTCGAGGCCACGCGCCTCACCGAGCTCTCGACCCAGCTGCTCGCGGCGCGCAACGCGACCTACGACGCGGTCGCGCGCCAGAAGCTCGCCGCCGAGATGCTGGAGAGCGGCGTCTCGACCGACGCGCTGCCCGACGTGCTGTCCAACCCGCACCTGAACGCGCTCAAGCTCGACCTCGGCCGCGCCGAAGCGCGCCGCGAGCAGGAGAGCACGGTGCTCGGCCCGAATCATCCCCAGTACCAGCGCACCGCGGCGGAAGTGCAGCAGCTGCGCGACAAGCTGCAGACCGAAGCGAAGAAGCTGGTCGCAGGTCTGGGCAACGCGGTGCAGCAGGCGAAGAAGCGCGAGGCCGAGCTGCAGGCGGCGATCGAGGCGCAGAACCAGCGCCTGCTCACGCTTAAGGACTTGCGCATCGACATGCAGGCCATGACCCGCGACATCGAGGCGGCGCAGCGCTCCTACGACACCGTGCTCGCGCGCTACATGACGGCCAAGATCGACGCGACCGCCAAGCAATCGAACGTGATGCTGCTCGCCGCGGCCTCCGAGCCGGTCAAGCCGGTGCACCCGAAGGTCGGCCTGATCGCGGGCCTGTCGGTGGTGCTGGGCCTGCTGCTCGCCGCCGGCATCGTCTACGTGCTTGAAACGCTCGACCGCCGCGTGCGCTCGCGCAGCGACCTCGAGGCGCGCCTCGCGGTGCCCTCGCTCGGCCGGCTGTCGAAGTGGCAGCCGACCGGCGCCCGGCTGCTGCCGGCGCCGATCAAGGCGACCCGCGCCCTCCCAAACGCAACCTGACCTGGTGACCCCATGCTAGCCAAGACGACCGACAACGTTCTGCCGATGGAAAGCGTGTCCCGCCCCGCGGGCATGACGACGGGGCGCCACATCGGCGCCATCCTGATGGACGAGGGCAAGCTCTCGGCCGCCGACGCCGAGCAGGTGCTGAAGCGCCAGCGCGAGCTGGGCTGGCGCTTCGGCGAGGCGGCGATCGAGCTCAACTTCATCACCGACGCCGACCTGCGCGAGGCGCTCGCCAAGCAGTACGAGTTTCCCTACCTGATCAGCGGCCCGGAAGGCGTGAGCAAGGAGCTGATCGCCGCCTGGGACCCGTTCCACCCGGTGGTCGAGGAGCTGCGCGGCGTGCGCACGCAGCTGCTGGTGCGCTGGTTCAACCCCGGCGCGGGGCGCCGCATGCTGGCGATCACCAGCCCCTGCGCGCGCGAGGGGCGCAGCTTTATCGCCGCCAACCTGGCGGTGGTGTTCTCGCAGCTCGGCCAGCGCACGCTGCTGGTCGACGCCGACTTCCGCGCGCCGAGGCAGCAGGCGATCTTCAACATTTCCGACCGCTTCGGCTTGTCGAGCGCGCTGTCCGGGCGCTCCGACCTGTCGGCGGCGGCGCCGGTCGCGGGGCTGACCGGGCTCGCGGTGCTGCCCGCCGGGCCGCTGCCGCCCAACCCGCTCGAGCTGCTCTCGCGCGGCAGCTTCGCGGCGCTGCTCGCCAAGGCGCAGTCCGAGTTCGACGTGGTCATCATCGACACCCCGCCGGTGACCGAGTACGCCGACGCGTGCGCGATCACCTTCCGCGCGGGCGACGCGCTGATGATCTCGCGCAAGGACCACACGCGCCTCGCCGACACCGAGCGCGCGATGCGCGAGCTGGGCGACGCCAGCGCGCGCGTGGTCGGCTCGCTGATGAACGCGTACTAGGAAGTGCGCGCGACGAAGTGAAGAAACCGAAGCTCCTGCTCGCGGCGCTGGCGCTGCTGATCGGCGCCGCGAGCGCAGCCGGCCCGAGGCTCGCGGCCGGCCCGGACCACCCCGGCGAGCGCGTGCTGCTGCTCGTGAAACAGAAAGGCGGATAACTGACGATGGCGACGCTCTCGATCCCTCAGCCGCGCAGCGAAGCACCCGGCCGCCATACCTGGCTGATCGCCGCGTTCGCGCTGTTCGCCGGCGCGGCCGCGGGCGGCTACGCCCTGGCGGTCGGCGAGCTCGAGGCGCTGTGGGCCGGGCTGTCGATCGCGGCCTGCGTTGCGGTGCTGATCGACTACCGGCTCGGCGCGATCCTGCTCGTGCTGCTGCTGCCGGTGTCGGCGACCTCGCTCTTCCCGCACTCGTTGATGAAGATCACCGGTCTCAACCCGATCAACGTGCTGATCGCCGGCACGCTCGGCGCCTACCTGCTGCGCGGGCGGCTGGAGACCCCCGGGCCGCTGGTTCCCAAGCCGCTCGCCTGGCTCTACATCGCGCCGATCGTGTTTGCCGGCGTGCTCGGCACCCTGTACGTCGACGACATCTATCCGGGCTTCCACGACGCGCTGATCGTCAACTACACCGCGTGGCCCGGCTACCTGCGCGACGAGCTGGTGAAGCCGATGCTCACGGTGGTGGCGGCGGTGCTGGTCGCCGGCGCCGTGGCGAAGGCGCCGAAGCCCGAGCCGTTCATCGCCGCGGTCGCGATCAGCGCCTGCCTGCTCGCGTTCGTGATGTTCGGCTTCGTGGTCGAGTCCGGCATCCGCCTCGGCTCGCTCGCCTCGGCGCGCGGGCGCGAGTTCTTCACGCAGATCGGCACGCACGCCAACCAGCTCGGGCGCGTGTTCGTCACCGGCTACGCGCTGCTGCTCTTCGCCTGGTGGGAGGCGAAGGCCGCGCCGACCCGGCTGATGCTGTTCGCCGCGCTCGGCATCCTGTCGTTCGGCATCGTGCTCACCTTCTCGCGCAACGCGTTCCTCGGCTTCATGGTGGTGAACGCGCTGTTCCTGGTGTGGAAGTTCAACATGAAGAAGCTCGGCCTCGCGGTGCTCGGCTTCACCGTCGCCGCGGCGCTCGCGCCCGAGGCGGTCTACCGGCGCATCAGCTACGGCTTCGACGCGGGCGCGAACGAGGTCTCGGCCGGCCGCATCGACGGCATCTGGCTGCCGCTGCTGCCCGAGACGCTGAAGAGCCCGCTCTGGGGCAACGGCCTCGGTTCCGTGATGTGGTCGGACGCGATGAACAGCCGCCAGATGGAGTTCGTCGGCCATCCGCACAACGCCTACCTCGAAGCCGTGCTCGACATGGGCCTGATCGGCCTGGCGCTGATCCTCTTCTTCTACTGGCGCGTGTGGAAAGGCTTCCTCGAGCTCGGGAGCAATGCTTACCTCACGCCCCTTACCCGCGGCTTCTTCCAGGGCGCGTGCGCCGCGCTCATCGCCTTCCTCGTGGCGGGCATGACCGGCGGCAGCTTGCGGCCGGACCCCGAGAACATTCTGCTGTGGATGGCGATCGGCATCATGTTCGGCCTGCTCGCCCGGAGGCCGGCAAGCTAGATGCGTTTCGCGGCGTCGGGGTGCCCGGGCCTCGCGCAGCGCGCCCGAGCGGAGCTGCCGGCTCCCAAAAAACACGTCTGCTTCGTCGCGCCGCTCGCCTGGCCGGTGCTGTCGCGCGATGCGCGCATCGAGGTGGTGGGCGGCGCCGAGGTGCAGCAGAGCATCCTCGCGCGGCTCTTCGCCGCGCACGGACACAAGGTTTCGATGATCACGCTCGATTACGGACAGCCCGACGCGAGCCGCATTGACGGCGTGACGGTGCACAAGGCGTTCGCGCCGGGCGCCGGCCTGCCGTTCGTGCGCTTCCTGCATCCCAAGCTCACCGCGATGTGGGCGGCGCTCGGCCGCGCCGACGCCGACGTGTACTACGTGCGGGCGGCGTCGATGTGGCTGTGGCTGGCCACCGAGTTCTGCCGCCGCCATGGCCGGCGCTCGGTCTACGCCGGCGCCTCGGACAAGGATTTCGAGCCCGACGTGGGCGACCAGCTGCGCATCGCGCGCGACCGCTGGCTCTACCGCCGCGGACTCGCCGCGGCCGATGCGATCGTGGCGCAGAACGAGCGCCAGCGCGACAGCTGCCGCGCCAATTACGCACGCGAGGCGGTGGTGATTCCGAGCTGCTACGAATTGCCGGCGAACCGAAACGCCCCGGGGTCGCAGGACTGCGTGCTCTGGGTCGGGATGGTGCAGGAAGGCAAGCGCCCCGGCCTCTTCCTCGAGCTCGCCGAGCGCATGCCGGGGCGGCGCTTCGTGATGATCGGCGGCCCGCGCCCGGGCGCGCAGGCGTTCTACGAGCGCATTCGCGCGCAGGCCGCCCGGCTGCCGAACCTCGAGCTCACCGGCTTCCTGCCGCTCGCCGAGGTCGAGCCCTGGTTCGACCGCGCGCGCGTGCTGGTCAACACCTCGCTGTACGAAGGCATGCCGAACACCTTCCTGCAGGCCTGGGCGCGCGGCGTGCCGGCGGTCGCCACGGTGGACGCCGGGGCCGCGATCGTCTTCCCGGACGCGGCGCAGGGCGCCGCCGAGATCGAGCGGCTGTTCACGGACGAGGCCCACTGGCGCGCGAAGTCCGCGGCGTGCCGCGCCTATTTCGAGACCCGTCATTCCACGCAATCGGTGCTCGAGCAGTACGGCAGGGTCTTCGAAGAGATCGCGGCATGAACGCGCCGGCCAAGGCGGTTTCGTTCCGGCGCCTGACGCGCCGCGCGCTGTCGATCGGCATGGTGCGCGCCGCCGACAAGGCGATGCAGATGCTGCTGCCGATCGTGCTGGTGCGCTGCCTCGACACCGCCACGTTCGGCGAGTACCGGCTGCTGTGGCTGGTGGTCGGCACAGTGATGACGATCGCCACGCTCAACATGGCGGGCGGCCTCAACTTCTTCCTGCCGCGCTCGGATGCACGCGGCAAGCGCCTCTACGTGCACCAGACGATGCTCTTCCTGTTCGCGTCGTCGCTGTTCTTTGCCGCGCTCACCGGGCCGTGGAATCCATTGCTGCCGGCGACGCTCGAGCCGCTGCAGAAGTACGGCGCCGAGGTGCCGGCGTTCGTCGCATTGTGGGTGGCGGCGGTGCTGCTCGACCACCTGCCGACGATCGACGAGCGCGTGCGCTGGCAGGCGAACGCGACGCTCGCCATGTCGCTGCTGCGCGTGGGGCTCATCGCCTGGGGCGCGTTTGCGACCGGCGACCTGGGCGTGATGCTGTGGCTGATGATGGCCGCGGTCGCGGCCAAGCTCGTGCTGCTCCTGGTCTACGTCGCGCGCTACCACGGCCTGGGCGGCCCTTGGTTCGAGCGCCGCGCGTTCGCCGAGCAGTTCACGCATGTCGCGCCGTTCGGCCTGGCGGGCGCGCTCTACGGCCTGCGCGGGCAGGCCGACCAGTGGATCGCGGCGGCGCTGTTCTCGCTGCACAGCTTCGCCGCGTTCTCGATCGCGGCGGTGCTGCACCCGCTGGTGCTGATCTTCCGCCGCTCGGTCGTCGAGGCCTTCCTGCCGAACATGAGCCGGCTGCAGGCGCGCGGCGACGTGGCCGGCATGATGGACCTCAACAGCCGCGGCAACGTGATGGTCGGCGCGCTGCTCTATCCGGCGCTCGCGTTCGTGTTCGCCTTCACCGAGGACATCGTCACCGTGGTCTATACCGCCGCGTACCTCGAGGCGGCGTCCGTGATGCGCGTCTATATCGTGGGGATGGTGGTGCTCGTGCTCGAGGTCGGCAGCGTGGTGCTGCTGCTGCGGCAGGGCGGATTCTCGTTCCGGGTGAACCTGATCGCGCTCGTTCTCTCGGTGGCGGTGAGCGGGGCGCTCGCGCTCACGGTCGGCCTCGCCGGCGCGGCCGCCGGCAGCGTCGTGTCGGTGCTGCTCGACCGCACGCTAATGCTGCGTCGCATCTCGACCGAGGTGGGCATCCCGGTGCGCAAGCTCCAGGACTGGCGCGGCCTGCTGATCGCGCTCGGCTATGCGATCGCGTCGGCGGCTCTGATCCGCACCGTGGTGGATCTCGCGCTGGAGGGCCCGCCGCTTGCCCGGCTCGCCGCCGGCGCCGCCGGCCTGGCGCTCGTCTATGCCGCGATCCTGTGGCGCTGGAGGGCAAAGTGAAGCTTCCGCTCGTCTATATCCATTCCGCGAGCCATTCGGGCTCGACGCTGCTCTCGCTGCTGCTCGCGCGGCACCCCGAGATCGTGACCATCGGCGAGCTTTCCGGCACGCGCTACCGCGCCAAACCCGGCTACAAATGCTCCTGCGGCGCCGAGCTCGTGCAGTGCCGCTTCTGGGGCGAGGTGTCCGCCGCGATGGCGCGGCGCGGCTTCTCCTACAGCGCGACCACGGCGGAGACCGATATCCGCAACGCGCAGTACGCGGTGGTGCGGCGCCTGCTCAAGCCCATGCACCGCGGCCGGCTGCTCGAGCTCGTACGCGACGTGGCCCTGGTGCTCGCGCCCGGCGGCCTCGAGCACATCCGGCAGCAGGCGCGCGTCAAGGCCGCGCTCGTCGAGAGCATCGTCGAATGCAGCGGCAAGCCGGTGGTGGTCGATTCGTCCAAGTCGGGCCTGCAGCTCAAGTACCACCTGCGCAACCCCAGCCTGGACGTGAAGGTGATCTGGCTGGTGCGCGACGGCCGCGGCGTATCGCTCAGCCTCGCGCGCAACCAGGGCCAGAAGCTGGCGCACGGCGCCTACCAGTGGCGCCGGACCTACGAGGAAGCCGAGTCGATCGTGCGCGGCGTCGAGCCCGGGCGCTGGGTCCAGGTGCGTTACGAGGGCCTGTGCGCCGAGCCCGAGTTCACGCTCGAGCGGCTGTGGCGCTTCATCGGCGTCTCGCCCGCGCCCGTCAACGGATCGACGCCCGAGTACCACGTGATGGGCCATTACTCGCGCCTGAACGGCGCGGCAAAGATCCAGCTCAACGAGAAGTGGCGCACCGAGCTCACCGCGGAGGACCTGCGCACGTTCGACGGCGTCGCCGGCCCCCTCAACCGCCAGCTGGGGTACGTGTGAGGTTGCTGTTCGTCACCGGCTCGCTCGTGCACGGCGGCGCCGAGCGGCACACCATCGGGCTCGCCAACCGGCTCGCGCAGCGCGGCCACGACTGCCACGCGATGTACATCCAGGACGATCCGAGCCAGCTCGAGCGCCTGCACGGCCCGGCGCCGGCCGAATGCCTGCACGCGCGCCGCTACCTCGACCCCGCGGCTCTGCAGCGGCTCGCGACCGTTCTGCGCCGCCTGCGGCCGAGCGCGGTGCTCGCCGCCAATCCCTATGCGCTGATGTACGCCGCCATCGCCCTGCGCATGTCGGGCGTGGGCGCGCCGCTCGCGGTCACCTTCCATACCACGATCCTGCCGAGCGCCAAGGAGTGGCTGAAGATGCTCTACTACCGGCCCTTCTTCTGGCGCGCCGACAGCCTGGTGTTCGTGTGCGACGCGCAGCGCCGCTACTGGCTGCGGCGCCTGGTCACCGCGCGCTCCAACCGCGTGATCTACAACGGCGTCGACCCGGAGCACTGGCGCGCGCCGGAGCCCGAGGTCCGCGGCCGGATCCGCAGCGTGCTGGGCCTCGCCGAGACCGACTACGTGATCGCCATGTGCGCGGTGTTCCGGCCGGAGAAGAACCACGTGCAGCTGGTCGAAGCGCTCGCGCGCTTGCGCGCGCGCGGCATCGCGGCGCGCGCCCTGCTGATCGGCGACGGGCCGATGCGCCCGGCGATCGAGGCCCGCGCGCGCGACCTCGGCCTCGCCGCCGACGTGCTGATCGCGGGCTTGCAGCAGGATGTGCGCCCGTTCCTCGCCGCCGCCGACGCGGTCACGCTTCCCAGCACCGCGGTCGAGACCTTCTCGCTCGCCGCGCTCGAGGCGATGGCGCTCGGCCGGCCGGTGGTGCTTTCCAACATCGGCGGCGCGGTCGACATGGTGCGGCCGGGCCACGAAGGCTTTCTCTTTCCCGCCGGCGACACCGACGCGCTGGTCGAGCGTCTGGCGGTGCTCGCCGACGCCGACCTGCGCCGCCGCATGGGCGCAGCCGCGCGCGAGACCGTCGAAGCGCGCTTCTCCGAGCGCGCGATGGTCGACGGCTACGAGGCGCTGCTCCAGCAGCTCGCAGTCACAAGGAGGCAACGTGAGAACCTACGAAGAAGTGCAACAGCATATTAGGAGCCGGCGCCGCACCTGGCTGGTGACCGGGGCGGCGGGCTTCATCGGCTCGAACCTGGCCCAGGCATTGCTGAAGCTGGGTCAGGACGTGGTCGGGCTCGACAATTTCTCGACCGGGAAACGCGAGAACGTGGCCCACGGCATGCGCCTGATCGAGGGCGACATCCGCTCGCTCGACGCCTGCCACCAAGCCTGCCGCGGCGTCGACATCGTGCTACACCAGGCGGCGCTCGGCAGCGTGCCGCGCTCGATCGACCGGCCGCTCACCACGCACGACAACAACGTGAACGGCTTCCTCAACATGCTGGTCGCGGCGCGCGACGCGGGCATCCCGCGCCTGGTATTCGCGAGCTCGAGCGCGGTGTTCGGCGACGACCCGGTGCTGCCCAAGGTCGAGGAGCGCATCGGGCGCGCGGCCTCGCCCTACGGCCTTTCCAAGCACATCAACGAGCTCTACGCGGGCGTGTTCGCCTACTGCTACGGCTTCGAGTGGGTCGGCCTGCGCTACTTCAACGTGTTCGGCCCGCGCCAGGACCCCGACGGCCCCTACGCCTCGGTGATCCCGGCATGGATCGGCGCGCTGCTGCGCGGCCAGTCCGCCTACATCAACGGCGACGGCTCGTGCGCGCGCGACTTCTGCCACGTCGACAACGTGGTGCAGATGAACCTGCGCGCCGCGCTGACCGAGGACCCGGCCGCGGTCAACCAGGCCTACAACGTCGCGCACGGCGAGATGACCTCGCTCAACGAACTGTTCGAGATCATCCGTACGCTGCTCGGCAGGCGCCTGCCGCATCTGAAAGGCGTGCGCGCGGTGCACCGCGAGCCGCGGCGCGGCGACATCCTGCTCTCGCGCGCCGACATCGGAAAAGCGCAGCGCCTGCTCGGCTACGAGCCCACGGTGCGCATCATGGACGGGCTAGAGCGCACGATGGACTGGTATGTGGCGAACCTCGCGCCGCGCGACGAAAGGAAGGTCGCGAATGTCTGAAGTGGCGCTGCTCAAGGAGCAAACCCAGGGAGAGGTGACATCGCTTCCCGTTGTCGCGGTGCTCGGCCTGGGCTATGTCGGCCTGCCGGTGGCGGTGGCCTTCGGCAGAGAGCGCCGCACCATCGGCTACGACCTCTCAAAGAAGCGCATCGAGAACCTGAAGCACCGCGTCGACGTCACCGGCGAAGTGTCCACCGCAGAGCTCACCGAGGCGAAGTACTGGCATCCGACCGCCGACCCCGCCGCGCTCGGCGAGGCCGACTTCATCATCGTCGCGGTGCCGACGCCGATCAACGCCGCGCGCCAGCCCGACCTGCGGCCGCTGCAGTCGGCGAGCGAGACCGTCGGCCGCTACATGAAGCGCGGCGCCACGGTGATCTACGAGTCGACCGTGTATCCGGGCTGCACCGAGGAGATCTGCGTGCCGATCCTCGAGCGCAACTCCGGCATGCGCTGGCGCCAGGACTTCCACGTCGGCTATTCGCCCGAACGCATCAATCCCGGCGACAAAGAGCATAGTTTTGTGAAAATAAGAAAAATTGTCTCGGGCGACGACGGCGACACGCTGGACAAGGTCGCGGCGCTCTACGGCTCGGTGGTCAAGGCGGGCGTGTACCGCGCGCCCTCCATCCGGGTGGCCGAGGCCGCCAAGGTGATCGAGAACACCCAGCGCGACCTGAACATCGCCTTCGTCAACGAGCTCGCCATCATCTTCGAGCGGCTGGGCCTCGACACTAGCGAAGTGCTGAAGGCGGCGGGCACCAAGTGGAACTTCCTGCCGTTTCGCCCGGGCCTGGTCGGCGGCCATTGCATCGGCGTCGACCCGTACTACCTGACGCACAAGGCCGAGCTCGCCGGCTACCACCCCGAGGTGATCCTCGCCGGGCGGCGCATCAACGACGGCATGGGCAGCCACATCGCGCGCAAGACCGTGCAGCAGATGATCCACGCCGGGCGCAACATCAAGGGCGCGCGCGTCAACATCCTCGGGCTCACCTTCAAGGAGAACGTGCCCGACATCCGCAACTCGAAGGTGATCGACATCATCCGCGAGCTGCACGAGTTCGGCGTGGAGACGTTCGTGCACGACCCGCTGGTCGCGGCCGACGAGGCGCTGCACGAGTACGGCCTCAAGCTCAGCGACTGGGACAGCCTGCCCGCCGCCGACGCGCTGGTGCTCGCGGTCTCGCACAAGGAGTTTCTGCAAAGAGAAATCCGCGGCAAGGTCGTGCGCGGCGGTTGCGTGATCGACGTCAAGTCGGTGCTCGACGCCGACGCGCTGCGCCGCGACGGCCTGAGCGTATGGCGTCTGTAGCACTTGAGAAACTTCCACAACCCAAGAAGCTTCGCGTCGCGCTCTTCGCCGACGCGAGGCTGCAGCCGCGCTGGATCGTCGAGGCGTTCGCCGACGTCGCGCGCTCCGACTGCGCCGAGATCGTCCTAATCTCGATCGAGGAGGGCGCGCGGCCGCGCGGCAGAGGGTTGCTTGATCTTCTCGAACACGTTGCGCACAAGCAAGCGCCGAGAGCCGACCTCGACGTCGCCTTCGCGCTCGGCGCGGTGAACGACGCCGCGCTCGACGGCATCGCGCGCCTGGGGGTTTGGCGGTTGCGCGTCGACGGCGTGGGCGAGGTCGCGCGCGGCGAGCCGCTGACCGGCGCGGCGCTCACCGTGCGCCTCGCGCAGGGCGCGGTGCCGCGCATCGCCTACGAGTCCTGGGGCCGGACCGATCCGCTCTCGGTGTCGCGCAACCGGCGCGCGCTGCACCGGAAGGCCGCGCAAATCCCGCTGCGCGCGCTGCGCGAAGCGCAGCGCGCCGGGCGCGACTGGCTTGCGCAATGCCGGCCATCGGCGTTCTACGAAAACCGGCGCACGGCGATGCCGACGCTGCCGTCCATGGCCGGCCGGCTCTGGCGCTCGGGCCTGGAGCGGCTCTCGGCGGTGGAGCAGTGGGGGCTTGCCTTCCGCTTCGGCCCGCTTTCGCCCAACCTGGAAGGCTTCACGCGCATCGCGCCCCCGCGCGGTCGCGACTGGCGCGACCCGTTCGCGCTCGAGCGCGACGGGCGCTATTACGTGTTCTTCGCCGACGGCGGGCGCATCGCGCTCATCGAGCTCGCGGCCGACGGGCGCTGGTCGGAGCCGCGCCCGGTGCTCGAGCGCAACTACCCGCTGTCGCACCCGTTTCTGGTCGAGCACGAAGGCCGGCTCTACATGGTTCCGGAAAGCGCCACCGACGGCACGGTGGAGGCCTACCGCTGCGTCGAGTTTCCGCTGCGCTGGGAGCTCGAGCGCGTGCTGCTCGAGGGAATGCGGCTCGTCGATGCCACCCTGCACCGCGGGCCCGACCGCTGGTGGATGTTCGCAGCCGCTGCCGCGATCGACGAGGACCTGCATCTGTTTCACGCGGCGCGCCTGCTCGGCGATTGGGCGCCGCACCGCAAGAACCCGGTCAAGTCCGACGCGCGCTCGAGCCGGCCGGCGGGGCGCCTCTACTGGCGAAACGGCACGCTCTGCCGCCCGGCGCAGATCTGCGCGCCGCGCCACGGCACCGGCCTCGCGCTGAACCGCGTGCTGCGGCTCACGCCCGAGGAGTACGTGGAGCGGCAGGTGGAGCGCGTCTTCCCGCCGCAGGGCCTGCTCGGCTTGCGGACCGTCAATCGAGCGGGGGCGCTCACCGTCGTTGACGTCCTCACCCGACGCAGCCGGTTTGCCTAGGTCCGGATCACAGCGCCATCACGCCCGGTCGAGATAATCCTGAGTGATAACGCCAAGGCGACTCCCATGAGCTCCTATTCCCGGCTGGCGATGTTGGGCGCGGCGCCCGAGACCCGCGGCAGCATTGCCGCGGTCGTCGAGGCCTACCGCGCGCATGGCCTGTTCAAGCGCTGGACCATCGACTACCTCCCGACCCATGGCGCCGGCAGCGTCGGCCGCAACGCGAAGCTCGCGCTCGATGCGCTGCGCCGCTTCGGGCTGCTGCTCGCGCGCCACGGCCGCATGCCGGTGCATCTCCATGTCAGCGCGCGCGGCAACGCCGCGCGCGACGCGGCATTCGCCGCGACGGTGCTCGCCGCGGGCTGCCCGCTCGTGGTCCAGCTGCACGGCGCCGGCTTCGAGCGCACGCACGCCGGCGCATTCATGCGCCGCACGTTCGAGCGCGCCGCCTGCGTGGTGATTCCGTCGGAATCGCTGCGCGCCTGGGTGCGCAGCGTGGCGCGCTCGGCGAACATCGTCTGCCTGCCCACCCCGGTGGCCGGCGAAGTGCCCGCGACGTCCTCGCCGTCGAACCTGGTGCTGTTCCTCGGCCGGATGGAGGCCGCCAAGGGCATCTTCGACCTGCTGGAAGCGCTCGCCGCGCTGCGCGGCGCGATTCCGGACGTGCGCCTGGTGTGCGCGGGCGACGGAGATCGCGTCACCGTCGCGCACTACGCCGAGCGCCTGGGCATCGCCGACGCGGTGAAGTTCACCGGCTGGGTCGGACCTTCCGGCAAGCGCGCGCTGTTCGAGGCCGCCGCGGTGTTCGCGCTGCCCTCGTACGACGAGGCGCTGCCGGTCAGCCTGCTCGAGGCGATGGCGGCCGGCGTGCCGCCGGTGGCCTCCGCGGTGGGCGGCATCCCCGAGGTGGTGGTCGACGGGGTGAGCGGATGTCTCGTCGCGCCGGGCGACAAGTCGAGCCTCGAGCGCGCGCTGCGCCGGCTGCTCACCGATCGCGCGCTTGCCCAGAGAATCAGCGCCGCCGCGCGCGAGACCGCGCGCGTGCGCCACGCGCCGGAGCGTGCGCTGCCGAAGCTGGAGGAAATCTACGCCTCGCTCGGCGTGGAGGCGATCGCCCCCAAGATCGCGACGCGCGTCGTCGATCTCAAGCGCGCGGCATGAAGCAGCCGGCCGTCCTCGTCCTCGGTCCCGACCGCGGCGCGATCAGCGGCGTCGCCACGCACCTGAACCTGCTCTTCGGCTCCGAGCTCGCGCGCCGCTTCGAGCTCGTGCACTTCCAGGTCGGGCGCGAAGGGCGCGCGGAAAGCCGCCTCGAGCTCCTGGCGCGCATGCTCACGAGCCCGTTCGCGCTCGCCGCGGCGATCGTGCGCACCGGCGCCACGCTGGTGCACGTCAATACCTCGCTCGACGCGCGCGCCTATTGGCGCGACCTCGCGTACGTGCTCGCCGCGAGGCTGTGCGGCGCGCGCGTGGTGTACCAGATCCACGGCGGCACGGTGCAGGACTTCTACAAGCCGGTGCTGCGCGTGACCCTCAAGTGGCCCGACGCGGTCGTGGTGCTTTCGCGCTGCGAGCTCGAGGAGCTGCGCAGCCTGGTTCCCGAGGAGCGGGTGGCGCTCGTGCCGAACGCGATCGATTGCACGCCGTTCCGCCCGCAGCGCCCCGCGGACCAGGGCGCGCCGCTCAGGCTGGTGCACATCGGTCGGCTGGTGAAGGTGAAAGGCGTGCACGAGATGGTGGAAGGGCTTGCGCTCGCCCTGCGGCAGGGCGTGTCGGCGAGCCTGGTGATCGCGGGCGACGGCCCGGAGCTCAAGCCGCTGCAGGAAGCGGTGGCCGAGCTCAGCATCGCCGAGCACGTGAGCTTCGCCGGCGCGGCATTCGGCGAGCGCAAGGCGCGGCTGCTCGGCGAAGCCGACGTGCTCGTGTTTCCGACCTATCACCGCGAGGGGCTGCCGTACGCGCTGCTTGAAGGCATGGCGGCCGGCCTGGTCCCGGTGACGACCCGCGTCGGCGCGATTCCGGACGTGGTGACCGAGGGCGTGCACGGCGTGTTCGTGCGCGAGCGCGATCCGCAGGCGGTCGCGCGCGCGATCGCGCGGCTCGCCGCCGATCGCCCCGGCCTCGCGCGCATGAGCGCCGCGTGCCGCGAGCGCGTAACGACGGCGTATTCGATCGAGCGTCTGGCCGAAGACTTCACCGCGCTCTATCGCAAGCTCGAGGGACGCTCGTGGGCGCCATCGCAGGCTGGATAGCGCCGGGCCGCCGGGCGCCCGACGAGGCCGCGCTGCTCGCGCCGCTCGAGGCCATTGCTCACCGGGGAAACGGGGAAGGCGACAGCCTCTATGCGTACCAGACCGAGACCGGTCATCGCGCGCTCCTCGGACGGCCTTTCTACGACGCCGAGGCGGGCATCGCCGTGATTCTGGATGGCCCGATCGCCAACCGACGCGAGCTCGAGGCGAAGCTCGCGCCGCGCGGCTACCGCTTCCGCTCCGATTCGGCCGCCGAGACGCTCGCGCACGCCTACGAGCACTGGGACAAGGACGTGGTGCATCACCTGCGCGGCGCGTTCGCCTTCGCGCTCTGGGACGAGCGCAAGGAGCGCCTGATGCTCGCGCGCGACCGCTTCGGCGAGAAGCCGCTCTACCTTGGCGAGCACGACGGCCGGCTGCACTTCGCCTCGCAGCCGAAGGCGCTGGTGCGCATGCCGGGAATCCCGGCGCGCGTCGACCCGGCCGCGCTGCACGACTACCTCGCGTACCGCTACGTGCCCGGGCCGCGCACGCTGCTCTCCGGGATCCGCAAGCTGCCGCCGGGCAGCTACGCGCTCTGGCAGTTCGGGCGCCTGCGCGAGGCGCGTTATTGGGTGCCTCCGGATAGAAACCGGAATGCGACGACGCAGCAGTCTGAACCGGTCGCAGCCTTCACGGAAAAGCTCGACGAGGCGGTGAGGATGCAGCAACCCGCCGGCGTGCTGCTCTCCGGCGGCCTCGACTCGGCGGCGCTGGTGGCGCTCGCGAGCCGGCACCAGCCGAAGCTGAAGACGTTCTCCGCCGGCTTCGCCGACGACGATGCGAGCGAGCTCGCGCGCGCGGCCGCGGTGGCGAAACGCTTCGGCACGGAGCACCACGAGATCGTGCTTTCGCCGCGCGACGTGATCGCGCGCCTGCCGCAAGTGGTGGCCGAGCGCGACGCGCCGGTCTCGCGCCCGGCGGATGTCGCCCTGCACTTCATCGCCTGCGAGGCAGGGCGCAGCACGCGCACCGTGCTCACGGGCGAAGGCGCCGACGAGATCCTCGGCGGCTACCGGCGCTACGTCGCCGAGCGCTACGGCTGGGGCTTTCGCAGCCTGCCGACGCTGCTCCTGCTCGCCGCGCCGCTCGCGCGCAGCCGGCCGCGCCTGCGCACCGCGCTCGCCAGCCTGCGCACCAGCGACTGGCGCGAACGGTGCATTCGCTGGGTTTCGTACGAAAAGACCAATCTCCTGGCGAATGGCCAGTCGGTACCGCTTCTCAACGACAAGCCGCCGTTTGACGCCGATGCCGGCGCGAGCAGCCTGCGGCGCGCGCTCTACTTCGACCAGGCGAGCTGGCTGCCCGACAACGTGCTCGAGCGTACTGACCGCATGACCATGGCGGCGTCGCTCGAGGCGCGCGCGCCGTTCCTCGACCACCGCCTGGCCGAGTTCGTCTCCACGCTGCCCGACGAGCAGCGCGTGCGCGGCTTCGCCACCAAGTGGATCCTGCGCCAGGCGGCAAGGCCGCTGCTCGACGGCCTCGCGCCGCGCAAGGCCGGCTTCCACATCCCGGTGGGGGCCTGGCTGCGCGGCGCGCTTGCCGATTTCCTGTTGGAGCACCTGCGCGGTAGCGGCTCGCTCACGCGCGCCTATTACGACGCCGCCGTGCTCGACCGCCTGATCGACCAGCACCTCGCCGGTCGGCGCAATCACGAAGAGATCCTGTGGACGCTTCTGAACCTCGAAATCTGGCACCGCGGCTGTCGTCCGGGCTGAAGCGCAAGCTCGCCTGGCGCCTGAACCGCCTGCGCTGCATGACGCCGGCGGAGGTGGCCAACCGCGTGCTGCGCGCGCTGCAGGCGCGCGCCGAGCGCTCGGGCCTGTTCGGCGCGCGCCGCGTGCCGGAGCCCGACCTGGCGGTTTCCGCAAACCCGTGGATCTCCACCGAGCCGAAAGTCAACGCGAAACCTTATCTCGCCGCCGCCGACCGCATCAGCCAGGGCCTGCTCGACATCTTCGCGCTGCGCGGCGCGCAGATGGGCTCGCCGCCGCGCTGGAACTGCGATCCGAAGACCGGCATCGAGTCGCCGCTCGCGTTCGGCAAGGAGCTCGACTACCGCGACACCGACCTGGTCGGCGACATCAAGTACCTGTGGGAGCCGAACCGTCACCAGCACGTCGTGACGCTGGCGCAGGCGTTTGCGCTCACCCAGTCAAAGAAATACTTGGACGCGGTTGAGGAGCAGCTCGACAGCTGGTTCCTCGCCTGTCCCTGGCGCTACGGGCCGAACTGGGCGAGCGCGCTTGAGGCTGCGTTGCGATTGATCAACTGGGCGATGGTCTGGCAGCTGGTCGGAAAAGCATCGTTGGAAGCCCAGCCTGATTTTCGCGAACGCTGGCTCAAGTCCGTCTATCAGCACGCCGAGTTCATCCGCGGCTGGCTCTCGCTGCACTCGTCGGCCAACAACCACCTGATCGGCGAGGCCACGGGCCTGTTCGTCGCGGGGCTCGCCTGGCCGCACTGGCCGGCGGCGCGCGGCTGGGTCGAGACCGGCAAGGCGATCCTCGAGCGCGAGGCGCTCGCGCAGAACGCGCCCGACGGCGTGAACCGCGAGCAGGCGCTGTGGTACCAGCAGTTCGTGCTCGACTTCATGATGACCGCGCTGCTCGCCGGCAAGGCGAACGGCCAGTGGTTTTCGCCCGACTACGAATCGCGCATCGAGGCGATGCTCGACTTCATCGCTTCGGTGATGGACGCCGGCGGGAACGTGCCCATGATCGGAGACGCCGACGACGGCTTGGTCACCGGAGGATGCCTCGACGTGCCGCCGTACAAGTCGCTCCTCGCCCTGGGCGCGATCCTCTTCAAGCGCGGCGACTTCAAGCTCAAGGCGCACACGCTCGACGACCGCGCCCGCTGGCTGCTCGGCGCGGCGGCGGACGCCGAGTTCCAGCGCCTCGACGCCGAGAAGACGTGCCTGCCGCTGCGCCAGGCATTTCCCGAGGGTGGCTACTTCGTGCTGGGATGCGAGTTCGACACGCCGAACGAGATCCGGGTAGTGGCCGATGCGGGTCCGCTCGGCTACCGGTCGATCGCGGCGCACGGCCATGCCGACGCGCTCGCCTTCACGCTGTCCGCCGGCGGCAAGGAATTCCTCATCGATCCGGGCACCTACGCCTATCACACGCAGGAGCGCTGGCGGCAGTACTTCCGCGGCACCGCCGCCCACAACACCGTGCGCATCGACGGCTTCGACCAGTCGGTGTCCGGCGGCAACTTCATGTGGCTGAGGAAGGCGCGCTCGGGCTGCAGCCTGTGGCTCTCCTCGACCGAGCACGACAGCTTCGAGGGATGGCACGACGGCTACATGCGATTGGACGATCCGGTAAAACACCGGCGTCTCATTCAGCTGCACAAGAAAGCGCGGCAGCTGGTGATCGAAGACACGCTCGAGATGGAGGACGAGCACGACGTCGAGCTCTTGTTCCATTGCCACGAGCAGTGCCAGGTCGACGCCGTGCCCGAGGGCTACCTCCTCACGCGCGACGGCGCTTTCGTCCGGCTCCTCCTGCCGCAAGTCGAGGGCGCGACACGCCTTGTGCAGCACGGCAGCCTCGCCCCCATCCTCGGCTGGGTCTCCCGCGCCTTCGATCGGCGCGAGCCGACGACCACGATCGTGTGGCGCGCGCGCCTCGCGAGCCGCGCGGTGCTGCGCACCGAGATCGCGATTTCGTAAGGCCTTAAGAAGTCGTCCCCGCAAAGGCGGGGAACGCGTTACGGCGTTCTCAAGTCAGCAAGCTCGCGCAAGCGTGTTGCTCGCCGCGGGAGAGGCTTTGTAATTTTCTAAACGGGGTCCCCGCCTTCGCGGGGACGACTATTCCATCGCTTTTTCAGGGCTTCCTTAGCGGCTAGCTCGCCGCCTTTTCGCTCAGCTCCTCGGAACTGACCGGCTGTTCGCGCGTCGCGGCCTCGCGGATCGGCTGCGAGTGCTGGTGCGTCTGGCGCGCCTTCTCGAAGCAGCGCTCCGCCGCGCGCGGGTCGCCGTTCCGCGTGAACTCCTCGCCCATGCTGTTGAGGAGCATCACCGTCTCGTCGATCGCGCGCACGGCATCCCACAGGCGCGCTTCCACCTGCTCCGTGCTCGACTCGAGCAGCGTGTTGGCGGAGAACGCGTGCCCGGTGTGGCAGCGGAAGCGCAGGATCCTGCCCTCGCGCAGCTGGGTCAGCACGCCGCGGCATTCCGGGCAGGTGAGCGGGCTCAGCTCTCCGAATTGCATGATGTTTTCCTCCAGGCCGTTCGCCTCCTCGGTGATCCGGATCTCGTGCCGGGTCTTGCGCTGCTCGTCCGGCGCGATCGCGCGCGGCGCGGGCGCCGGCTGCTCCGCCAGGCGGCCGAGAAGCGGGCCGATCTCGGCCACCGGCAGCTTGTAGTCGACCTCGACGTTGGTGAGCGCGTTAAGCGGCATGGCGTTGATCACCGCTTCCGACGGCTCCTGGACCACCGCGGTGCCGCCGCGCAGCTTGATCGTCCACAGGCCCGCCGTGCCGTCGTCGAGCGCGCCGGTCAGCACCACGCCGATCACGCGCGGGCCGTAGACGTACGCCGCCGAGCGGAAGAGCGGATCGATCGCCGGCCGGAAGCGATTTTCCTTCGGGCCCTTCGCGATGCGGATGTAATCGCGCTCGACCATCATGTGGTGGTCGCTCGGCGCGACGTAGATCTTCCCGGGCTGGATCGGGTCGCCGTCGGCGGGGTGCACGGCGGTCAGCGGCCCGGCTTTCCTCAGCACCGACGGCAGGATGCTCTTGACACCGGGCGCGGTGTGCCAGACCACGAATACCGCGGCGGGCAGTTTCGGCGGCAGGCCGGCCATGAGCTTGACGAGCGCCTCCATCCCGCCGGCGGACGCGCCGATTACGATGATGTCCTTCTTCGCCATGCGGGGGCGAAGCAAGCCGCGCGCCCGGCTACATGTCCTCCATCATCAGGATCACGCCCTGGCGCTTCTGGCCCGGCGCGACGAGCGGGGTGCAGGTCACGCGCACCTTGATCGGCTTGCCGCGGCGGTTGATGGCGTCGAGCACGACCTGCTGGCGCTCCGCCTCGCCCGAGAGGCAAGGCCGGATCATGGTGCGCAGCTCCGCCAACGGCAGCCCGATGTCGAGGTTGAGCAGCCCGCGGCCCTGCACCTCTTCCGCGCGCAGCCCCCACAGGTCCTCGGCGCGGTGGTTCCACATCAGCACGTCGAGGTTGTGGTTCACCACCACCGCGCCCGCGCTCAGGCTGCCGAGCACCGACTGGAAGAACCCGTTCAGCTCGTTCAGGTCCTCGGTGCGCGTGCGCAGCTCCGCGTTCACCGTCTGCAGCTCCTCGTTGGTCGACTGCAGCTCCTCGTTCATGGTCTCGAGCTCTTCGTTGGTCGACTGCAGCTCCTCGTTGGTGGTTTCGAGCTCCTCGTTGGAGGACTGCAGCTCCTCGTTGGTGGTCTCGAGCTCCTCGTTGGACGACTGCAGCTCCTCGTTGGTGCTCTGGATCTCCTCGCGCGAGCGCTGCAGCTCTTCCTGCATGCGCACGTAGCGCGTCACGTCGACGAAACTGATGCCGACTCCGAGCGGCGCGTTGCCCTCGTCGACGAACGGCGTGACCACGATGTCGAGATACTGCGGTTCGCCGCCGCCGAAGCGGCGCTCGATGCTCGTCTGGGTGACCGCGCGGCGCTCGGCATGGGCCTGCTCGATGAGCGCGCGCAGGTCGACGGGCCGGTGCGAGACCTCGAGGTCCTTCAGCGAGCGCCCGACGTCCCTGGCGTTCAGGCTGAACATCACGCGCGCACGCTGATTCGCCGACGCGATGACGCCATTCGTATCGACGACGATGCGCGCGATGAGCGCGTCTTCCATGGCCTGATCGCGCAGGCGCTCGCGGTGGTTCATGTCGGCTCCGTTGCCGTTGTCGGCTGCCAGCTCGGGTGGGCGATGGCGGGCATCCGGCGACGCAACTTTGGCGAAGATACGGGATTTCATGTCGAGCGGCGAGAAGAGGTGCGCGTGCGTCAGCAGCATTTCGGCGCGTCCGAGGAACAGCACGCCGCTGCCGTTGAGCGCGAAGTGGAAGCGCGAGAGGATGCCCGCCTGCGCCTCGGCGTTGAAGTACATGAGCGTGTTGCGGCACAGGAGCAGGTCGAGGCGCGAAATCGGCGAGTCCTGTACCAGGTCGTTGCGGCCGAAGATCAGCGAGCGGCGCAGCGCCGGGTGGAACGCGAAGCGGCCGTTGACCGGCTGGAAATAGCGCTCGCGCAGCGCCGGGTCGAGCTCCTCCATTTCCTTCGGCGCGAAGGTCCCGAGCCGCGCCTGGTTGAGCGCTTCGTCGTCGACGTCGGTCGCATAGATCTTGACGCGCGCGCTGAAAGCCTCGGCGCCCATCGCCTCCGCGAACGCCATCGCGACGCTGTAGGCCTCCTGGCCCGAGGCAACCCCGGCGCACCAGACGCGCACCAGGCCGTTCTCGCCCTTCGCCTGCAGCAGGTCCGGCAGCACGCTCTTTTGCAGGTACTCCCAGGCGGGCGGGTCGCGGAAGAAGGACGTGACGTTGATCAGGACGACGTTGAAAAGCTGGGAGAACTCCTCGGGATGCACCTCCAGGTAGTCGACGTAGCGCTCGTAACCTTCGACGCCGATCGTCTGCATCCGCCGGCTCACGCGCCGCATCAGGCTCGGACGCTTGTAGCCGGTCAAGTCGGAGCCGCGGTTTTGCCGCAGGAACTGCAGCAGGCGCTCGAACTCCTTCTCCTCGGCAGCTTCGCTCACGCCGCCTCCCCGGCGCGCACCAGCTTCTCGAGCGCGGGCGCGATCTCGTGCAGCGGAAGCATGAAGTCGACCGCGCCCGTCTTCTGCGCAGCGCGCGGCATGCCGTCGAATTCCGCGGTGCTCTCGTCCTGCACGATCACCGTGCCGCCCATCTTCTTGATCGCCTTCACCCCCATCGCGCCGTCGGTGCCGGTGCCGGACAGCACGACCGCGATGGCACGCTCGCGGAAGCTGGCCGCGGTCGACTCGAACAGCAGGTCGGCCGACGGCCGCACGAAATGCACCAGTTCCGACTGGGAGAGCGACAGCGTGCCACCGGGGTTCACCAGCAGGTGCCGGTTGGGCGGCGCGATGAAGGCGAGCCCCGCCCGCAGCGTGTCGCCCTCGCGCGCTTCCTGCACGCGGAGCTGCGTGCGCTTTCCCAGGATCTCGGCCATCAGGCTGCGGTGGCGCGGGTCGAGGTGCTGCACCACCGCGATGGCCGCCGGAAAGTTGCCCGGCAGGGCGGCGAGCACGTCGGTGAGGGCTTTCAGGCCGCCGGCCGATGCGGCAAGGGTGACGATCTCGAAGCCGGGGGTCATGGCATGCTCACCATACTCCAGTGGTGGCGCCGTTGCTGCGCGAGCGTACGGATCGGGCGTGGAGGCGGGCGCCTGCGCGTGCTACCACGTGGTGCGCAGGGAATACGACCGGCTCTTCAGGCCGTAGTCTCACCGGCGCATTGGCCGGCTGGACTAGGGTGTTCAGTAACCCCATCAACTCCGACCGGGCATCCTCCCGGGGATGAAAATCTGCGTGTTGGGGCTCGGATACGTCGGCGCCGTATCCGCGGGATGCCTTGCGAAAGACGGACATGAAGTCATCGGCGTCGATCCGGAGCGCACCAAGGTCGAGCTGATCAACGCCGGCCGCTCGCCGATCATCGAGAAGGACATCGGCATCATCATCCAGGAGCAGGTCGCGGCCGGTCGACTCTCGGCGACGACCGAAGTGTCGCACGCCGTGCGCCACACCGACCTCGCCCTGGTGTGCGTCGGCACGCCGAGCCAGGCGAACGGCGGCATCGATCTCAAATTTGTGCGGCGCGTCTGCGAGCAGATCGGCGAGGCGATCCAGACGCACGCCGGCGCGCCGGTGATCGTGATCCGCAGCACCATGCTGCCCGGCACGATGCGCGAGCTCGTGATTCCGACGCTGGAAAAAGTTTCCGGCAAGAAGGCGGGCGAGGAATTCGGCCTGTGCATCAACCCCGAGTTCCTGCGCGAAGGCACCGCGGTGCACGACTACTTCCATCCGCCGAAGACCGTGATCGGCGAGGTGAACCGCGCGAGCGGCGACCTGCTCGCCGCGCTGTATGCGAAGACGCCGGGGCCGCTGATCCGCACCGACATCGAGACCGCCGAGATGGTCAAGTACGCCGACAACACGTGGCACGCGCTCAAGGTCGGCTTCGCCAACGAGATCGGCAGCCTGTGCAAGGCGCTTGGCGTCGACGCGCACCGGGTGATGGAGATCTTCTGCCAGGACCAGAAGCTCAATCTCTCGCCCTACTACCTCAAGCCCGGCTTCGCCTTCGGCGGCTCGTGCCTGCCGAAGGACCTGAGGGCGCTGCTCTACAAGGCGAAGACGCTCGACGTCGCTTTACCCATTCTTTCCTCCATCCTTCCCTCCAACCAGCTGCAGATCGAGCGCGGCGTGCAGGCGGTGGTGGAGAAGGGCCACCGCGAGGTCGGCATCCTCGGCATCAGCTTCAAGGCGGGCACCGACGACCTGCGTGAGAGCCCGATGGTCGAGCTCACCGAGCGGCTGATCGGCAAGGGCTACAGCGTGCGCGTCTACGACCGCAACGTGAGCCTCGCCTCGATCCATGGCGCGAACCGCGACTACATCGTCAACAAGATCCCGCACCTTTCGCGCCTCATGGTGCCGACGATCGACGAAGTGCTGGCGCACGCGCGCACCCTCGTGATCGGCAACGCCGCGCCCGAGTTCTCCGACATCCCGCGGCGCATCGCCGAAGGCCAGACCGTGATCGACTTCGTGCGCGTGTCCCAGTCGCGCAGCATCGCCGGCGTGTACGAGGGCCTATGCTGGTAGCGCTGCGCTCACCGTTACGCTTTCAAAATCCGAAGCTCTTCCGGGAAGAAGAGCTCGCGTTCCTCGAGAAGCGCTTTACCCCGCGCACCGTGTTCATGGAAATCGGCGCCGCCAGCTGCACGTTCGCGCTGCGCGCCGCGACCTACGTCGAGCGGGTGTACGCGGTCGACGTGTCCGGCCACTTCCTGCAGACCGTCGCGCCGCCGAGCAACCTGCGGCTCGTGCTCTGCGACGGCGTGCGCATTCCGGTGCCCGAGGCGCTGGTCGACCTCGCCTGGAGCGGCGCGTTCATGGACCACCTGCACGCGGACGACGCGGGCGCGCACCTGCAGAGCGTGCGCCGCAGCCTGGTGCCGGGCGGCGAATACATGTTCACCACGCAGCAGGCGCCGTCGCAGGTGCGCCGGCGCCTGTTCGGCGCGGGATTCTCGGTGGTGCGCATCGCGCTGCTTTCCCGCGTGCTCAAGCCGCTGCGCGTTACGGCCGTCAAGTAAGTGCAGCGGCGCGTTCTGATCCTGGTGGAGAACCTGCCGAGCCCCTTCGACCGGCGGGTGTGGCAGGAGGCGACCACGCTGCGCGGCGCAGGCTACGCGGTCTCCATCATCTGCCCGACCGGGCGCGGCTACGAGAAGAAATTCGAGGCCATCGACGGCATCGAGATCTGGCGCTACGACCTGCCGACCGAGGCCGCGGGGGCGCTCGGCTACCTGGTCGAGTACGCGAACGCGATGGCGAAGACGTTTTTCCTGAGCCTGAAGGTCGCTTTCAACCGCGGCTTCGACGTGATCCACGCCTGCAATCCGCCCGATCTGTTCTTCCTGGTCGGCGCTTTCTACAAGCTGTTCGGCCGCAAGTTCATCTTCGATCACCACGACGCCACGCCCGAGCTCTACGAGGCCAAGTTCGGCCGGCGCGGCCTGCTCTGGAAGGCGATGTGCTGGCTCGAGCGCATGACCTTCCGTTTCGCCGACGTGTCGATCGCCACCAACCGCTCGTACGAGCGCATCGCGATCCAGCGCGGCGGCATGCCGCCCGAGCGCGTGTTCGTGGTGCGCAGCGGCCCGAGCCTGGAGCGCATGCGAGAAGTCCCGGCGGTGGCGGACCTGAAGGCCGGCAAGCCCTACCTCGTGGGCTACGTCGGCGTGATGGGGCGCCAGGAAGGCATCGACCTCCTGCTGCGCGCGGTCTACCACCTGGTGGTCAAGCGCAAGCGCAAGGACATCCACTTCGGCCTCGTCGGCGGCGGCACCTCGCTCGACGAGATGAAGGGCCTGGCGCGCGAGCTGGGCGTCGCCGACTACGTCACTTTCACCGGCCGCGTGCCCGACGCCGAGCTCCTCAAGATGCTGAACACCGCCGACGTCTGCGTGAACCCGGACGTGGCGAACGAGATGAACGACATCTCGACCATGAACAAGATCATGGAGTACATGGCGCTCGGCAAGCCGATCGTGCAGTTCGACCTGACCGAGGGGCGCTTCTCCGCGCAGCAGGCCTCGCTCTACGCGAAGCGCAACGACCCGGTGGATTTCGCGGCCAAGATCCTCGAGCTGCTCGACGACCCGGCGAAGCGCAAGCGCATGGGCGAATTCGGCCGCCGGCGCGTACGCGAGGAGCTCGAGTGGCGTTACGAGGCGCCGAAGCTGCTCGCGGCCTACGAGGCGGCCTGGGGCAAGCCGGCAGAACGCCAGCAGCCCGCGACCTGAGCATGGCCACCGCGAAACTCGTGCTCGAAGACGGCAGCGCGCTGTCCGGCCGGCTGTTCGGCGCGGCGAAATCGGTGGCGGGCGAGGTGGTCTTCAACACCGGCATGGTCGGCTACACCGAAGCGCTCACCGATCCGTCCTACCGCGGCCAGATCCTCACGCTGACCTATCCGCTGGTGGGCAACTACGGCGTCCCGCCTTCGTTCGAATCGCCCCGCATCCAGGCTTCCGCGCTCGTGGTGTCCGAGCTCGCGCTCGAGTACAGCCACGCCAGCGCGCAGAAAAGCCTGCCGCAATGGCTGCTCGAGGAAGGCATTCCCTGCCTTGCCGGCGTCGACACGCGGGCGCTGACCAAGCGACTGCGCACGCGCGGCTGCATGCTCGGAAAGATCGTTGTGGATGA
>DASRIR010000306.1:0-2111 GCA_035649875.1 Burkholderiales bacterium
CTACAACGGCTACGACGTGGAAGCGATCCGCGCCGCCGCGCGCGAAGCCGAGCCCGACCTGCCGGCCGAACCGTTCGTGCTGCACGTCGGCCGCTTCATGCCGCAGAAGCGCCACGATCTGCTCCTCGATGCGTTCAAGCAGGCGGGACTGCCGCACAAGCTGGTGCTGCTAGCCGAGTCGTCACCCGAATTGGATTCAATGCTTCTGAAAAAGCAATTAGGGCAGCAGGTCCTGGTCGCCGGCTTCCGCCGCAATCCCTACCCCTGGATGCGCGCCGCCGAGCTGCTGGTGCTTTCCTCGGATCGCGAAGGCATGCCCAACGTGCTGGTGGAAGCGCTGATCTGCGGCACGCGCGTGGTGAGCACCGATTGTCCTTCCGGGCCGCGCGAGATCCTGAAAGGCGAGCTCGCGCGTGGGCTGGTGCCGACCGGCGACGCGGCGGCGCTCGCGGCGGCGATGCGCGCGGCGCTCGCCGCGCCGCGTCCGGATGCCAGCGCGGTGACGGCGGAATTCACCCAGGAACGGATGGTGAGCGGCTACGAAGCGCTCGCCGGGGCCGCCTAGCATGTGCGGCATCCTCGCCCTGGTCGCAACTCCCTGGCAGTCGACGGTCGAGTCGACGCTCCAGCCGCTGGCGTGCCGCGGGCCCGACGCGCGCACCGTGTGGCGCGACGCGACCGCGGCGCTGGGCCACGCGCGGCTCGCGATCATCGACGTCGCCGGCGGCCTGCAGCCGATGGCGAGCCCCGACGGCCGCCACGTCATCGCCTACAACGGCGAGACCTACAACTTCATGGCGTTGCGCGGCGAGCTGGAAGCGCGCGGCCACCGCTTCCAGACCCGCTCCGACACCGAGGTGCTGCTGCGCGGCTACCAGGAATGGGGCCGCGACGTGGTGCGCCGCCTGGACGGCATCTTCGCGTTCGCGATCTGGGACGCGGCCGAGCGCAAGCTGTTCGCGGCGCGCGACCGGCTCGGCATCAAGCCGCTGTTCTATTCCACCCACCGCGGCCTCGCGCTCGCCTCGACGCTGGCCCCGTTCCTCGGCATCGCCGGCTTCCCGCGCGAGCTCGACCACGAGGCGCTGCGCGACTATCTCGCGTTCCAGACCCCGCTCGCCCCGCACAGCTTCCTCAAGGCGGTGCGGCAGCTCCCGCCGGCGCACTGGCTGGAGTGGTCGGAAGGCAAGCTGCGCCTCGAGCCCTATTGGTCGATCCCGCAGCCGGCGAAATCCTCCGGCGCAACCCTCGACGAGCTCGACGCGCTGCTCGCGCAAACGGTGCGCGACCAGCTGGTGTCGGAAGTGCCGCTGGGCGCGTTCCTTTCCGGCGGCATCGACTCGAGCCTGATCGTGCACTACATGGCGGCGGCCAACGCGCGGCCGCTGCTCACCTTCAGCGTGCGCTTCCCGGAAGACGGCTTCGACGAGTCGCCGGCGGCGCGCGCGGTGGCGCAGCGCTACGGCACCGAGCACCACGTGCTCGACGCGCCGCGCATCGGCCCGGACGAGCTGCGCCGCGCCATCCATGCGCTCGACCAGCCGCTCGCCGACCCGGCGTACGTGCCCACCTTCGAGCTCTCGCGCATGACCCGCCGCCACGTCACGGTCGCGCTCTCCGGCGACGGCGGCGACGAGCTGTTCGGCGGCTACCAGCGCTTCCGCGACACCGAGGCCGATCATCCCGACAGCGCGGGCAAGCGCGCCCTGCGCGCGCTGCTCGGCGCGGGCGTGGCGCCGGGCGCGCTGCTGCGGCGCAGCCTGGCGGGCGAAGAATTCCTGCTCTACCAGCGCGGCGAGCTCGGCCCCTGGCCGCGCTCGCGCAAGAGCTTCGCCAACTATCTCGAGCCGCAGGCGCTGGCGGCGGCGAAGCCGGAAGGCACGCTCGGCCTGTGGCGCGATCTCGCGCGCAGCTTCGGCGGGCGCCTCGACAGCGCGGCGCTGATGCGCGCGGATCTCTGGACCTACCTCAGCGAGAACTGCCTGGCCAAGGTCGACCGCGCGAGCATGGCGCACGGGCTGGAAGTGCGCGTGCCGCTGCTCGGCAACCGGGTGGTCGATTTCGCGCTCGCGCAGCCGGCGGAACGCCACCTGCAGCCCGAATCGAAGGCG
>DASRIR010000307.1:0-11736 GCA_035649875.1 Burkholderiales bacterium
CGGCGAGAGGATCGGCAGGCCGCTCGCCTGGCCGACGGTTTCGAACGCGACGAAGGTCGCGCCCGAGGCGAGCGCGGCGTCGAGCAGCTCGGGGTCGGGGCCGAAATGCTGGAAGCCGAACACGGTCTGGCCGCGGCGCGGCTTCGTATACTCGGATTCCTGCAGCTCCTTGACCTTCACCACCAGCTCGCAATCCCAGGGGTCGCCCAAGGTGGCGCCGGCGGCGCGGTATTCGTCGTCGGAGAAGCCGACACCAGCCCCGGCACCCGGTTCAACGATGACTCGGGATAAAGAACGAACTGCAAGGGGGGACAGCGCGACGCGGTGCTCGCCGTCCTTTACTTCCCGCGGTATGCCGATACGCATTCGCCGACCAGCTCCGGCCCGCGGTAGATGAGCCCGGTGTAAAGCTGGACCAGGTCGGCGCCGGCGGCGAATTTCTCCGCCGCATCGCCGCCGCTCAGGATGCCGCCGGCGCCGATCAAGGTGATCTCCGGCAGCATCTCGCGCAGCACTTTGAGCACGGTGGTCGAGCGGTTGCGGATCGGCCGGCCCGACAGGCCGCCGGCTTCCTCCGCGTGCGGCAGGCCCTTCACGCCGTCGCGCGATGTGGACGTGTTGGTGGCGATTACGCCTTCCAGCCGGTGGCGGCGCACCGATTCGGCGATGGCGGCGATCTGCTCGCGGCCGAGATCCGGCGAGATCTTCAGCACCAGCGGCACGCGCTTGCCGTGTTTCTTGGCCAGGCTCTCGCGCGCCGAGGTGAGCGCGCCGAGCAGCGTGTCGAGCGAGTCCTTTTCCTGGAGGGCGCGCAGGCCCGCGGTGTTGGGGGAGGACACGTTGATCGTGATGTAGGAAGCGACGCGGTAAACCTGCTGCAGGCACAGCAGGTAATCCTCGACCGCCCGCTCCGGCGGCGTGTCGGCGTTCTTGCCGATATTGGCGCCGAGCACGCCGCGCCACTGCGTGCGCTCGATGCTTTCAACGAAGGCGTGGATGCCGGCGTTGTTGAAGCCGAAGCGGTTGACCAGGGCGTCCTTCGCGGGCAGGCGGAACAGCCGCGGGCGCGGGTTTCCGGGCTGCGGCCGCGGCGTCACCGTCCCGACTTCGATGAAACCGAAGCCCATGCGCGCGAGCGCATCGATGTGCACCGCATCCTTGTCGAGCCCCGCCGCGAGCCCCACCGGGTTCGGAAACTCGAGTCCCATGGCGCGCACCGGGCGCGCGGGCAGCGAAACCGCCGGCAGCAGCGGCGCGATGCCGAGCGCGACCTTGTGCGCGGTTTCGGGGTCTAGCGAGAAAAGGAGCGGTCGCGCGAGCCGGTAGAGGCTCAAGCCGCGGCTCAAGCCTTGGTGTCTTCCGTGGGACGGCGGCCGAGGCGCCGCCAGGCACCGCCGACGAAACCTTCGATCGGCTCGAACTTGGATTTGTAGGCCATCTTCGGGCTCTCGCGGATCCAGTAGCCGAGGTAGAGGTACGGCAGCGCGAGCGCGCGGCACTGCTCGATCTGCCACAGCACGTTGTAGGTGCCGAAGCTCGCGTTGCGCCGGTCAGGCTCGTAGAAGGTGTAGACCGAGGACAGGCCGTCGGGCAGATAGTCGACGATCGACACCATGACGAGCTGGCCCGCGTCGCGGAACTCGACCAGGCGCGTGTCGACGCGGCTCTGTAGCAGGAAGTGCGAGTACTGGTCGCGGCTGTCGTTGTCCATGCCGCCGCCGGAATGGCGCTTCGACTGGTAGCGCAGGTAGAGCGCGTAGTGCTCCAGGCGGAACTTGAGCGGCTGCGGATGCGCGGTGAGCGTGCTGTGCTGCTTCCAGGCACGGCGCTGCGAGCGGTTGGCTTCGAACTGCGCCACCGGGATGCGCACCGGCACGCAGGCGCGGCAGGCGTCGCAATGCGGGCGGTAAGTAAAGATGCCGCTGCGGCGGAACCCGGCCTTGACCAGGTCGCCGTACAGCTCGGTGTTGATGAGATGGCTCGGGGTGGCGACCTGCGAGCGCGCCATGCGATCGGGCAGGTAGCTGCACGGATAGGGTGCAGTTACGTAAAACTGCAGGACCGCATGCGGCAGGTCGTTAAGTCTTGACACTGCTCCTACTCCACTTTCCCGAAGACACGGGGTAGTTTACCAGCGCCGTCATTTCGCGCAGGAAGGTGCGGCGCGGGATGGCGCGGGCGCCGAGCGAGGCGAGGAGCGGCGTGTGCATCTGGCAGTCGATGAGAGGGAATTCTCGCGCGCGGAGTTCCCCGACCAGTGCCACCAGGGCCACTTTCGACGCGTCGGTGGCCCGCGAGAACATCGATTCGCCGTAGAACATCCGGCCGAGCGTCACCCCGTAGAGTCCTCCGACCAGCTCGCGCCCGAGCCAGGTCTCGAACGAGTGCGCGTAGCCGGCGCGGTGCAGGCGCAGGTAGGCCTTGCGCATGTCGGGCCCGAGCCAGGTTTGCGGGCGGTCGGCGCAGCCGTCGAGCACCGCCGCGAACGCGCTATCGACCCGGACCTCGTAGCCCTTGTTGCGGGCGCTCTTGGCCAGGGAGCGCGGCACCTTGAGCTCGTCGCAGTAGAGCACCATGCGCGGGTCGGGCGACCACCACAGCACCGGTTCGGCGCCGGAGTACCAGGGGAACACGCCGCGGCGATAGGCCTCCAGCAGCCGCTCGACCGAGAGCTCGCCGCCCGCGGCGAGCAGCCCGTTGGGATTCTTCAGCGCCCGCTCGACCGGTGGAAAGGGATCCTTGGACTCGAGCCAGGCTAGCACTTCACTTGCTGACGACAGTAGTTGTCGAGCTCCTGGACCATGCAGGTGCCCGAGACTGCAGCGCGCGGCGCGCCGTGCTCCAGCTGGAGCCTGAAGCCGAACTTGTCGAAAAACTCCGCGAACATCTCGCCGCCGAGGGTCCCTACCGCATAGATCTCGTCCTTGGCGGAATCCCATTCCAGGACGATGGCAGCCAACGGCTGCGGCGCCGGGCCCGCGACGACGCGGGCGCCTTCGGCCGGGTCGTACTGGCTGTGCTCGGAGCAGCAGTGGATCACGTTGGCGATCCGGTTGCGCGCGCTCTTCTCGCTGCGGAAGCTGATGAAGCTGATGTCCTTGGTGGGGTAGGACAGGCGGTGGGCGCAGATCGCCGAGTACGCGACGACCGAGCGCGTCGCGCCGACGCCGCCCTTCCATTCATAGACTTCCCCCGACCCGGTCTTGAGCTGCGCCGGCTTTACCGGCTTGCCGAGATTGAGGAGAAAGCAGGGCGTCGCTGCGAACGGGTAATGGAAGATGAGGTTGCGGTGGACGGGGATCGCCGAGGCGCGCAGCGGCGCGCCTTTCTCGTCGACCAGCGTGGCTTTGGAGTAGAGCTGCACGCGCGCATCGGCAGCCAGCTCGCCCGAGCCAAGCGCGGCGACCGATGCGGCGCAGAACTTGATGAAGCCACGGCGCTCCATGCCCTTACAGGTTGTAGCCTTTCTCGCCGTGCAGCGCCGTGTCCAGTCCCTCGGTTTCCTCCTCGCTAGCAACGCGCATGCCCGCGATCGCGTCGACCAGCTTGAGCAGGATCCAGGTGATCACGCCGGACCACAAGGCAGTCGCCACCACGCCGATCAGCTGGGTCATGAACTGGTCGCCCATGGTGACTTTGTCAGGGTACCCGATTCCATTGAAAGCACTGGAGACGAAAATACCCGTCATCAGCGTGCCGATCATCCCGCCGACGCCGTGCACCGGGAACACGTCGAGCGAGTCGTCGACGTTGAGCGCGCGCTTCATGTAGCTGGTCGCGAAGAAGCAGACCACGCCGGCCGCGGCGCCGATGATCAGCGCGCCGATCGGGCCGACGAAGCCGGAAGCCGGCGTGATGGTGCCCAGGCCCGCCACCATGCCGGTGACGATGCCGAGCGCAGAGGGCCGGCCGTAGCGCAGCCATTCGCAGAGCATCCAGACGAAGGCGCCGGTGGCGGCGGCGATATGCGTGACGAGCATCGCCATGCCGGCGGCGCCGTCGGCCGCGAGCGCGCTGCCGGCGTTGAAGCCGAACCAGCCCACCCAGAGCATCGCCGCGCCGCTCACGCACATGGTCATGTTGTGCGGCGGCATGGCGGTGTCCGGGAAGCCGCGGCGCCGCCCGAGTACCAGCGCGCAGACCAGCGCCGCCACGCCCGCGTTCAGGTGCACCACCAGCCCGCCCGCGAAGTCCATGATGCCGCGCTTCTGCAGCCAGCCGTCGCCCCACACCCAGTGCGCGATCGGGCAGTAGACGATCAGCAGCCACAGCACGCTGAAGATCAGCATGCCGCCGAAGCGCACGCGCTCGGCGTAGGCGCCGATCACCAGCGCCGGGGTAATGATCGCGAAGGTCAGCTGGTACATCGCGAACACTGTTTCCGGGATGCTGCCCTTCACCGTGCTCACCTGCAGGCCGTAGAAGAAGCTCTTGCCGAGGCCGCCCCACCAGGCGTTGCCGTCGCCGAAGGCGATGCTGTAGCCCACCGCGAGCCAGGCGAGCGTCACGACGCAGGTGATCGCGAAGCACTGCATGAGGACCGAGAGCACGTTCTTCGCGCGCACCAGGCCGGCGTAGAACAGCGCGAGGCCGGGCAGCGTCATGAACAGCACCAGCACCGCCGCGGTCAGCATCCAGGCGGTGTTGGCGCCGTCGAGCTTCGGCGCGGCCGCGGGTGCCTGCGCGAGAGCGAGCGGCGCGTAGGCGAGCAGCGACCCGATGATGACCCGAGTTTTGGTTTTCATTTCCAGCCTCCCCGTGTTGAGACTCTTCCGTCTTGTGACTTTATTGTAGGTCCTCCGCATGGAAGCCGAAAGCGCCGCGCCCGCGGTCGGCGAACCAGCGCTTGAGCGTGAGGCCGACGGTGCGGAACGCGATCTCCTGCCACGGAATGCGTTCCTCTTCCCACAGCGCGACCTCCAGGCTCTCCTCGCCCGGCTTGAACTCCAGGCCCAGCACGCGCGCGCGGTAGAAGAGGTGGACCTGGTTCACGTGCGGCACCGAGATCATGCTGAAGGGCGCGTCGATCTCGACCCGGGCGCCGGCCTCTTCCAGCGTCTCGCGCAGCGCCGCCTGCGCGGTGGTCTCGTCGTTTTCCATGAAGCCGGCGGGCAGCGTCCAGTAGCCGTAGCGCGGCTCGATCGCGCGCCGGCAAAGCAGCAGCTTGCCCTCGAATTCCGGGACCGTGCCCACCACCAGGCGCGGGTTCTGGTAGTGGATCTCGCCGCACTGATCGCAGACCCAGCGCGGCAGGCTGTCCCCAGGCGGCACGCGCTTCGCCACCGGCGCGGCGCAGTTACAGCAGAACTTCATCGAGCGAGTTCAGGATTGCGTCAGGTTGGAAGCCGAGCCGGTCGACCGGCGCTTTCAGGCGGTTGATCCAATAAACGGTGAAGCCGAATGATTTGGCCCCCAGGGCATCCCAGCAATTGGAGGATACGAAGGCAATCCGGCTTTTTTCAACCTTGAGCTTCTCGACCGCGAGCGCATAGACCTGCGGCGCCGGCTTGAAGATCTTCAGCGCGTCGACGCTGATCACCGCGTCGAGCTCGAGCCCGGAGCGCTTGACCAGCGGCTCCAGCATGTCGGGCGAGCCGTTCGACAGGATCGCCTTCCTGGCTTTCAGGCGATCGAGCGTCCTTCGTACGTCCGGGTACAGCGCGAGTCCGAGATATTCGGCCATCAGCGCACTCGCCTGTGCCGCGCTCAGGTCGAGCTTCAGGACCTCGCAGGCGTACTCCAGCGCTTCGCGCGTCACGCGGGAGAAAGGGACGTAGCGCTGCATCAGGCTGCGCTGCCAGGTGTATTCGAGCTGCCTTGCGCGCCAGAGCTGCGAGAGCTGCGTACCCTTTCCCGGCCAGCACGTTTCGCAGCGCGCGATCACCGAGTGCACGTCGTAGAGCGTTCCGTATGCATCGAACACGAACGCTTCGGCGCGCATGCGCGAAGTATAGAATCTCCGCATGCCGGACCGCTACGCAGAGCTCTATCGGAGCTTTCGCTGGAACGTGCCCGAGCGCTACAACATGGCGCGCGCGTGCTGCGGCAACTGGGCCGAGGACCGCGCGCGTTTCGCGCTCTACTGGGAAGACGAGTCCGGCGCGATGGCCGCGTACTCGTTCTGGGACATCCAGCAGGCGGCGAACCGGCTGTCGAACGCGCTCGCCGCGCTCGGCGTGAAGCGCGGCGACCGCGTCGCGCTCATCCTGCCGCAGCGCCCGGAGACCGCGATCGCCTACATCGCGCTTTTCCAGATGGGCGCGATCGCGCTGCCGCTTTCGCACCTCTTCGGCCCCGACGCGCTCGAGTACCGCATGGAGCACGCCGAAGCCTCGGTCGCGATCGTCGAGCCGACCACGATCGCGCATCTGTGGGCGATCAAGCAGCGCCTCACGCACCTGCGCCACGTGATCGGGGTGGGCGGAGCGCGGGAAAGTCATGTCTTGCAATGGGAAGATCTACTCGGGAAGGCAAGTGCGCGTTTTTCGCCGGTCGACACCAGCGCCGAGGATCCGGCGCTCATCATCTATACGAGCGGCACCACCGGCCCGCCGAAAGGCGCGCTCAAGCCCCATCGCGTGCTGATCGGCAACGTGCCCGGCTTCGTGCATTCGCACGACTTCTTCCCGCGGCCGGGCGACATGTTCTGGTCGCCCGCCGACTGGGCCTGGACCGGCGGCCTGATGGACGCGCTGCTGCCCGCCTGGCTGTTCGGCATTCCGATCCTCGGCTATCGCGGGCGCTTCGATGCCGAGAAGGCCTACTACCTGCTCGAGAAGTACGGCGTGCGCAATTCCTTTCTCTTCCCGACTGCGCTCAAGTTGATGATGAAAGCAGTACCAGAACCCAGAAGGAAATATGAGTTGAATCTGCGTTCCATCATGAGCGCTGGGGAGTCGGTCGGCGTTACGGTGTTCGAGTGGGCGAAGGCCGAGCTGGGCGTCACGATCAACGAGATGTTCGGGCAGACCGAGATCAACTACGTGGTCGGCAACTGCCAGAGCGCGTGGCCGGCGAAGCCTGGCTCGATCGGGCGGCCCTACCCGGGGCATCGCGTGGCCGTGATCGATGATAACGGCGTCGAAGTGAAGCCCGGCGAGCTGGGAGAGGTCGCGATCAATCGCCGCTTCAACGGCCAGGCCGATCCGGTGTTCTTCCTCCAGTATTGGAAGAACGAGAAGGCGACCAGGGAAAAGTTCATCGGCGACTGGGGCTGCACCGGCGACCAGGCGAAGCGCGATGAGGACGGCTACCTCTGGTACCAGGGCCGCTCGGACGACGTGATCAAGAGCTCGGGCTACCGCATCGGGCCGGCCGAGATCGAAAGCTGCCTCGTCAAGCATCCCGCGGTGCTCAACGCCGCGGTGATCGGCAAGCCCGACGCCGCGCGCGGCGCGATCGTCAAGGCTTTCGTCGTGCTGCAGCCGGGTAATTCCCCGTCGCAGGAGCTCGTCGAGCAGATCCAGAACCACGTGCGGGGACGGCTCGCGCCCTACGAGTATCCACGCGAGATCGAGTTCATCGATGCGCTGCCGATGACCACCACCGGCAAGGTTCAGCGCAAAGAGCTGCGCAAACGGGAAGAAACCAAACCGCAGAACGCGTGAACCGAATCCTGCTGATCGGCGCCGGCCATGGGCATCTTGTCGCCCTGCGCAGCCTCGCGCAGAAGCCGCTGTACGGTACGCGCATCACGCTGGTAAGCCCGCACGCGCGCCAGGTGTACTCCGGCATGCTGCCCGGCATCCTCGCTGGGCACTACGGGCTCCACGATGCCGAGATCGACATCGCCGCCCTCGCCGAGCGCGGCTACGTCGAGTTCGCGCGAGGCAGGGCGGAGCGCATCGACCCCAAGAGCCGAACCGTGTTCCTGGAGGGCGGGCGCAGCTTGCGCTACGACTTCGTCGCGATCAACGCCGGTTCGCGTGTCGATATGTCCCTGCCGGGCGCCGGCCACGCGCTCGCGGTCAAGCCGTACGACGAATTCCTCGCGAAGCTGCGCCTCGCCGAGCGCGTCGCGGTGGTCGGCGCGGGAGCGGCGGGCGCGGAGCTGGCGATGGCGTTGCGCCACCGCGGCGCGCTGGTCACGCTGTACTCGGAGAAGCCGGTGCTGTCGCCGCGCGCGGTGAAGCAGCTTCGCCGGCGCAAGGTCGACTATCGCCCCGGCATGCCGGTGACCGCGCTCGAGCCCGGTCCGGTAGTGGTCGCGGGCAGCGCGCGCCAGGACTTCGATTTGGTGCTGCTCGCGACCGGAGCGGTGCCGTTGCCGTGGCTCCGGAGCTCGGCGCTAGCGCAGGACGAGCGCGGCTTCCTGCTCGTGCACCGCACGCTGCAGAGCGTCTCGCACCCCGAAGTATTCGCGCTCGGCGATTGCGCCACGCTGCGCGATACGCCGCATCCGAAGTCCGGCGTCTACGCGGTGCGCCACGGCGAAGCGCTGGTCGACAATTTGCGCCGCCTGTTGAGCGGCGCGCGGCTCGAGGACTACGTGCCGCAGAACAAGGCTCTGCTGCTGCTCTCCTGCGGCGCGCGCTATGCGATCGCCGAGCGCGGCGGCTGGAGCGCGCAGGGCCGCTGGGTCTGGTGGTGGAAGAACCACATCGATCGCCGATGGATCGCGAGCTTGAGGTAAGGGTAAGATCGCCCATCCTTTGAGGAGGACGACATGACAAGACTTCTGACTGGAGTGGCGCTCGCGCTGCTTCCGCTCGTCACCCTGGCCGCCTATCCCGAGCGCCCGATCCGGATGATCGTGCCGTGGGCGGCGGGCGGCGACACCGACAACATCTTCCGGCCCTTCGGCCAGGTATTCCAGAAACAACTCGGCCAGACGGTGGTCATCGCCAACGTCGGCGGCGCCTCGGGGACGCGTGGCGCCAAGGAAGCGAAGGACGCGGCGCCCGACGGCTATACGCTGTACGCGGTGCATGACTACATCCACTCGACTTATTGGGCGGGCGTGGCCGACGTGCAGTACACCGATTTCGAGCCGATCTGCCTGATCTCGTCGACGCCTTCGGTGCTTACGGCGAGCCCCAAGACGCCCTGGAAGAGCTGGAAGGATCTGCTGGCCGACGCGAAGGCGCGCCCGGGCCAGATCACGGTCGGCGCCACGCTCGCTTCGACCAGCCATTTCTTTCCGGCCCTGATCGAGAAGGAGACCGGCGTCAAGTTCAAGTACGTGTCCTACGAGGGGCTCGCGCCGCGCATGAACGCGATCCTCGGCGGCCACGTCGATCTGACCGACTCGAACCTCACGCAGAAGGGCAAGGTCGAGGCGGGCCAGCTCAAGTTCCTCGGCATCGCGACCGAGAAGCGCCATCCCGAGATGCCGAGCGTGCCCACGCTCAAGGAGCTCGGGGTCAACGTGGTCTACGACGTGAACCGCGGCATCATGGCGCCGAAGGGTACGCCGCGCGACGTGCTCGCGAAGCTCGGCTCGTCCTGCGCCGCCGCGGCGAAGGAGCCGGAATTCGCCCAGGCGATGAAGCTGCAGGGAACCGACGTGCGCTACCTGGACGCCGGCGCCTACGCGAAGTGGCTCAAGCAGAACGACGATCTGAACCGCAATCTGGCCAAAGACCTCGGCTTGTTGAAGCGTTGAAGCTGTCGAAGGACGGCTGGGGAGGGCTCGCGGTACTCGCCGCGAGCCTTTTTCTTTTCGCGCTCACCCTCGGCCTCAAGGACAACCCGCTCGTGCCGATCGGGCCGGGGTATTACCCGCGCATCGTCCTCGCCATCACCGCTGCCTTCGCGCTCGCCCTGGTGGTGATGGACCTGATGGCGAAGCATCCGCCGGCACCGGCAGGTGAGAAGCTGAACTATCTGCTGGTGGTCGAGATGTTCGCGGTGTTCGGCCTCTATATCGGCGCGCTGCCGTATCTCGGCTTTCGCATTTCCACGCTGCTCTACGTCGCGGCGAGCAACGCCCTTCTGGATCTCCCGCGCAGCGTACGAGGCTGGGCGCGGGTCGCTCTGGTCGCGCTGATCACGACTGTGGTCGTGTACTACGTGTTCGAGCGCTACCTCACCGTGCTCATGCCGCGCGGCCGCTGGACGAACTTCTGATGTTCGAGCTTCTCGGCGCCGGGCTGGCGGGCATGTTCCACGTGAAGTATCTCGTGCCGCTCTTCCTCGGCACATTGATCGGCGTGGTCGGCGGCGCGCTGCCCGGCATCACCATCACCATGACGGTGATCGTGGTGCTGCCGTTCACCTTCGGCCTCGAGCCGTTGCAGGGCCTCGCGTGCATGATCGGCGTCTATGTGGGCGGCGAGACCGGCGGGCTGATCACCTCCTGCCTGCTCGGCATCCCGGGCAAGCCTTCGGCGGTGGCGACGACCTTCGACGGTTTCCCGATGGCGCGCAAGGGCGAGCCCGGGCGGGCGCTGTGGCTCGGCATCTGGGCCTCGATCCTCGGCGGCCTGCTCGGCGCGATCGTGCTGGTCGCCGCCACCGGCCCGCTCGCGCAGCTCGCGCTCAAGTTCGGTCCCTGGGAATACTTCGCGCTCTTCGTGCTCGCGCTGTCGATGGTCGCGGGCCTGGTGGAGAGCTCGCTCGTGAAGGGCCTGCTTTCGGGCGCGCTCGGCTGCGTGGTCACCGTCCTCGGCAACGACCCGGTGATGGGCCAGCCGCGCCTCACGCTGGGCATCTCGTGGCTGGAAGGCGGGATTCCTTTCCTGCCGGTGCTGATCGGCGTGTTCGCCTTCTCGCAGATCATGAGCGACCTCGAGCGCTTCTCGGAAAACACTTCCGCGGCGCTGAACGCGGCGATCAATCTCACCGTGAGCCACGCCAAGGTGCTGGCCGAGATCCTCACGCGCCCGTTCCTGCTGCTCTGGTCGACCTTCATCGGCCTGGTGATCGGCGTGCTGCCGGCGATCGGCGGCAGCGCCGCCAACATGCTCGCCTACGACCAGGCGAAGAAGTTCTCGCAGCGGCCGGAAAAGTTCGGCAGCGGCATTCCCGAGGGCATCATCGCCTCGGAGGCCTCGAACAACGCCAACGTCGCCGGCTCGCTCGTCACCATCATGGCCTTCGGCATCCCCGGCGATGCGGTGACCGCGGTGATGCTCGGCGCGCTGACCATCCATGGCATCCAGTCGGGGCCGCTCTTCATCTCGCAGAACGCGCCGCTCGCCTACGGCATGTTCGCCGCGTACATCCTCGCGCATCCGCTGGTGCTGATCCTGCTTTTCTTCGGCGTGCGCTGGGTACTGCGCATCGTGATCGTGCCGAAGTCGATCCTGTTCCCGGTGGTGCTGGTGCTGTGCGTGGTCGGTGCCTACGCGCTCGGGAACAGCATGGCGATCGTCTACGTCCTGCTGGTGTTCGGGTTGCTGGGCTACCTGATGGTGAAGTTCGGCTTCCCGCTCGCGCCGTTCATCCTCGGCGTGATCCTCGGCGACCAGATCGAGATCAACCTGGTGCGCTCGCTGATGACCGACTCGGACCTGTGGCTGTTCGTGACGCGGCCGATCTCGGCGCTGCTCCTTGGCGCGGCGGTCGCGTCGATCGCGCTTTCCATCTGGCAGCACCGCCGCACGCAAAAAAAATCCGCGGTCGCCTCGGACGCCGCGGATTTCTGACCGGAGTAGGGCTAGTTCTCGGTTCCGAGGTGCTGCTTCACGTCCTCGATCGTGACTTGCTGGACCGCGAGGTGCTCGGCTTCGCGCGGCCGGAACACGATCGTCAGGCCGGAGTTCTGGGCGTTGCTGCCGCGGCTGCGCAGGTCGA
>DASRIR010000308.1:0-2074 GCA_035649875.1 Burkholderiales bacterium
AGGCACAGCCACTGGCCCATGGTGAAGCCGAGCGCGAGGAAACCGATGAAGGCGTCGGGCTCGCGGAAGAACTCGGTCACGAAGCGCAGGCTTCCGTAGCCGAGCAGGAACATGGCCGAGACCTGCCCCGTCGGCCGCGGCCTGGACGAGAACCACCACAGGAAGAAGAACAGCACCACGCCTTCGAGCCCGAACTGGTAGAGCTGCGACGGGTGGCGCGGCGCGTCGCCCGCCCCCGGGAATACCATGCCCCAAGGCACGTCGGTGACGCGGCCGGGCAGCTCGCCGTTGATGAAGTTGCCCATGCGGCCGGCCGCGATGCCCGGCGGAATCAGCGGCGCGACGTAGTCCATCAGCCGCAGCCACGGGATGCCGTGCTTGCGCGCGGCGAAGGTCATGGCGAGCATCACGCCGAGCAGGCCGCCGTGGAACGACATGCCGCCCTGCCAGATGTAAAAGACCTCGATCGGGTGCGACAGGTAATGGCCCGGCTTGTAGAACAGCACGTAGCCAAGCCGCCCGCCCAGGATCACGCCGAGCACCACCAGGAACAGCAGGTCGTCGAGCTGCTGACGCGTGACGGGCGCGAGGCCCTGCTTGATGCGCCGAATGCCGAGCCACCAGCCGGCGACGAAGCCGGCAAGGTACATGAGCCCGTACCAGCGCACCGCGAGCGGGCCGATCGAGAACGCGATCGGGTCGATGCTGGGATGGTTGAGCATCGCCGGCTAGCGCGCGCGTTGCCGCGCGAGCGCGAGGAAATCGCGCGCCGCGGCGCCGAGAGCGCCGCGCGGCCACGCGAGCCAAAGGTCGAGCCTCGGATGGCTGTCGGCGAGCTCGCGATAGACCACGCCGCGCCGGCCGAGGTTGGCGATCGAGCCGGGCACGATCGCCGCACCCAGCCCGCTCGATACCAGACTGACTACCGTCTGCATCTGAATCGCCTCCTGGGCGACGTTGAAGGAAATGCCGGCGCGCGCCGCGAGCCCGGTGACGATATCGTACAAGCCGGGGGCGATGTCGCGCGGCACCATGACGAAGGGTTCGCCGGCGAGGGCGCTGACCGAAAGCTTGCCCCTGACGCGGGCGAGCCGGTGGCGGGCGGGCAAGGCGACCACGAAGCGCTCGCGATGCACCACGATGTGCTCGAGGTCCTCGGCGCCGGACACCGGCGGCAGCAGGAAGCCGAAATCGAGCTCGCCCGCCGCGAGCGCGCCGGCCTGCTCCGGCGAAAGCATTTCCCGGAGCGCGAGCGCTATGCCGGGACGCGACGACTTGAACGCCTTCAACAGGTCGGGCAACACGCCGTAGTCGGCGAGCGAGACGAAGCCGATGCGCAGCCGGCCCTCCTCGCCGCGCGCCATGCCGCGCACTTCCTGCACGGTGCGCTCGAGCTGGGCGAGCACGCGCCGCGCCTCGCCGAGCAGCCGCGCGCCCTCGGGCGTGAGCTCCACGCGCCGCCGGCTGCGCGCGAACAGGCGCACGCCGAGGCGCTGTTCCAGCGCGCGGATCGCGCGCGACAACGGCGGCTGCGAGATGTGCAGCGCGGCGGCGGCGCGGCCGAAGTGCAGGTGCTCCGCGACGGCTGCGAAATACCGTAACTGCCACAAATCTGGCAGATCCATACCGAAAGGGTATTACAGCGGCATCGCAATTGCATTGGCGGCCGGTGCGGCTGGAGCGCGAGAATCGCGCTCCAGGAGGATTTCATGGCCGCTACCCCCAGCAACCGCCGCTCGCGCCTCATCACCCACGGCGTCGCCCGCTCGCCCAACCGCGCCATGCTGCGCGCGGTCGGTTTCGGCGACGGCGATTTCGAAAAGCCGATCGTCGGCGTGGCCAACGGCCACTCGACCATGAATCCGTGCAACGCCGGGATCCAGCCGCTGATCGACCGGGCGATGGCGGCGCTCGAGCAGGCCGGGGCCAAGCCGCAGGTGTTCGGCGTGCCCACCGTCACCGACGGCATCGGCATGGGCACCGAGGCGATGAAGTACTCGCTGGTGTCGCGCGAGGTGATCGCCGATGCGATCGAGACCAGCGTCAACGGCCAGGCCATGGATGGCGTGCTGGT
>DASRIR010000309.1:0-7542 GCA_035649875.1 Burkholderiales bacterium
AGTAGGTGTCCTGCTCCTCGATGCGGAATGGCACGCCGCGCGACTCGAGGTACTCCGGCAGCACGTGCGCCGGGAAGCCGGGCTGCTTCTGGTCGAGATTCACCGCCACGAGCTCGAAGCGGACTGGAGACTTTTCTCTCAACCCCAAGAGAATATCCAGCAGGCCATGGCTGTCCTTGCCGCCGGAGAGGCAGACCATCACCCGGTCGTCGGCCTCGATCATGGTGAAGTCGGCGATCGCCTCGCCCACCTGGCGTCGGATGCGCTTCGCGAGCTTGCCGAGCTCGTAGTCGGCTTTGCGCGGATCGCGGTGCAGGCGGACGGGTTGGGCTTTCATGCCGGGGTCACGAGCTTGAGGCCGGCGATGCCGGCCACGATCAGGAAAATCGAAACGATGCGCGAAAGGGTTCTGGGTTCGTCAAACAGTACCATGCCCAGGATCGCCACGCCGACGGCGCCGATGCCGGTCCATACCGCGTAGCCGGTGCCGATCGGAATGGTGCGCACCGCGAGCGCGAGGAAGTAAACGCTGCCGATCATCGCGGCGATGGTCACCGCGGAGGGTACGAGGCGGGTGAAGCCGTCGGTGTACTTCAGGCCGATCGCCCAGACAACTTCGAGCAGGCCTGCCAGCGTGAGCCACAGCCAAGGCATGGGGACTCCTAGATGAAAATCGAGCGGCCGCCGTCGACGGCCAGGATTTGGCCGGTCACGTAGGGAGCGCAGGCGAGGAAATGCACCGCACGCGCGATGTCTTCGGGCGAGCCGACGCGGCCGAGCGGCGTGGTGGCCACGATGCGCGCGCGCTCGTTATCCTCGAACTGCCCGTCCTCGGGCCAGGCAATCGCGCCCGGCGCGACCCCGTTCACGCGCACGCGCGGCGCTAGCTCGAGCGCGAGCGAGCGGGTAAGCGCCGCGAGCCCGGCCTTGGTCATGCTGTAGAGCGCATAGCCCTTGAGCGGGCGCTCGGCATGGATGTCGACGATATTTACGACGCAGCCCTCGTGCTTCGCGAGCTCCGGCGCCGCCTGTTGCGAGATGAAGAGCGGCGCGCGCAGGTTCGCACCCACGAGCTCCTCCCAATGCGAGGCTTCCATCTCGCCGACGGGCACGGGGAAAAAGGTCGAGGCGTTGTTCACCAGGATGTCCAGCCGGCCGAAGGTCTCGAGGGCGCCGCTGACCAGCGCGCGCGGCGCGATCGGCGCGAGGAGCTCGGCCTTCAACTTGGCGGCGCTGCGCGGGCGCAGCGCATTCAGCTCGGCTTCGAGCTTCGCCGCTTCGGCCTCCGAATCGCGGTAGTGCACGAGAACCTTGGCGCCCGCGGCATGCAGCCGCCGCGCGATCGCTGCGCCGACGCGCCGCGCTCCGCCCGTCACCAGCGCAGCCTTCCCGTCGAGCGAATCACTCATGAAGGCTTGGATTCTAGGTTAGATTTTCCCGATGATTGACAGGCTCAGGCGCGAGATCGCGGCCGCCGGCGGGTGGATCTCGTTCGCGCGCTATATGGAGATGGTGCTGCAGGTCTATTACGGGCGCGACGACCGCCAATTCGGCGCGCGCGGCGATTTCGTCACCGCGCCGGAGCTTGGGAGCCTTTTCGGCCGAACGCTGGCGCGGCAGCTCGCGCAGCTCGACGGTCCGATCCTAGAGCTCGGCGCGGGGAGCGGAGCGCTCGCGGCGACGCTGCTGAAGGCGCTGCAACGCGAGTACCTAATCCTCGAGACGAGCGCTGCGCTGCGCAACCGCCAGGCAGCGCGGCTCGGCGAGCGGGTGAAGTTCATCGACCGGCTGCCCGAAAGCTTTCGCGGCGTGATCATCGCAAACGAGGTGGTCGATGCGATGCCGGTGCATGCGGTGGGGTGGCGCCAGCAGAGTATTGTCGAACGGGGTGTATCGGAGAACCTTGCCTGGGAAGAGCGCCCTGCAAGCGGCGCCTTGCTGGAGGAAGCGCGCAAGATCGCGGTGCCGGCGCCCTACGACAGCGAGCTCGGCCTCGCCGGCCAGGCATGGCTGCGGACCCTCGCCGGGCATCTCGCCGAAGGCGTGGTCCTCGTCATCGACTACGGATTCCCGCACGCGGAGTATTACCACCCTCAGCGCGCGATGGGGACGCTCATGTGCCACGCGCGCCATCGCGCGCACGGCGATCCGTTCGAGCGGCCGGGCGAGCAGGACATTACAGCGCACGTCGATTTCAGCGCCCTCGCGCACGCGGCGCGGGAAGGCGGGCTGGCGGTGCTCGGCTACGCGACACAAGCGCAGTTCCTGGTGAATTGCGGCATTACCGAGGTCCTGGCCGAGGTGAATGTCGAGAACGCGCTGCACTACGCCCCGATCGCGGCGGAAGCCCAGCTGCTGCTTTCGCCGGCCGAGATGGGCGAGCTCTTCAAGGTGCTCGCGGTCGGGCGCGGCGTGACGGAGCCGCTCCTGGGGTTTTCACGCGGCGACCGATCCCATACGCTCTAGGGCCATGAGATTCGCCGCGCTGTTGGTCGTCGTCTGGTCGGCCACGGTCGCCGCCGACGAAATTTCGGACGCCCGCAAGCGCTGGGAATCCAGCCCGCACGGGCCGATGCTCGAGCGCATCCTGCCGCCGACCTTCGAGGCCGCGCAGCTTCCGGAGCCGAAGTCGCGCGGTGCGCGCCTGACAATCGCGTACTGCGTGCAATGCCACAACCTGCCCAACCCCGCGATGCATCACGCGGCCAAGTGGCCCGGCATCGTCGAGCGCATGGTGCTGCGCATGGAAGGTAAGGGCAACATGGGCGTGCTGATGGCCGACATGATGGCCGGCGTGAAGGCGCCGGCCGCCGAGGACAAGAAGGCGATCGTCGGCTACCTGCAGCGTCATGCCCAGCAGCCGCTCGACCCGGCGCGCTATCCGGAAGTCAACCGACCCTCCGGCGAGGCGTTTCGCGTGGCGTGCAACCAGTGCCACGTGCTGCCCGACCCGCAGCGCTATACGGCCACGCAATGGCCAAGGGTGGTGGCACGCATGCAGGAGAACATGGAGTGGATGAACCGCGTCGTGGGCTCGAAGCCGCCGCCGGAGGAGCCGCAGCTGCGCGTCGAGGAGATCAACGCCTTCCTGGCGAGGCACGCGCGCAAGCCGGATAGCTGATGCTGCGCGTAGCCCGCGCGATCGACGGCTTCACCGAGCGCAGCGGGATGGTGTTCGCGTGGCTGATGGCCCCGCTGCTCGCGGTGGTGGCGTGGGAGGTCGTGGCGCGCTACGCGTTCGGTGCGCCCACCACCTGGGCGTACGAGACGATCTACGCGCTGTATGCCGCGATGTTCATGCTGGGCGCGGCGTACGCGCTGCGCGTCGGCGCGCACGTGCGCACCGACTTCCTGTGGGAGAAATGGCCGCCGCGCACGCGGGCGACGATCGAGGCGATCGCCTATCTCGCCTGCTTCTTCCCGGGCATGGTGCTGTTCCTGATCTCCGGCCTGGAGGCGACCTGGGCGTCGTTCGTCATCGACGAGCGCTCGGCCGACACCTCGTGGTTCCCGCCGCTGTGGCCGCTCAAGGCCCTGGTGCCGGCCTCGGCGCTGCTTCTCCTGCTGCAAGGCGTCTCGGAATTCCTGAAGAGCGTTCACGCATGGAAGCGCTGATCGGGCTGGCGATGCTGGTGGTGATGATGGGCGCGATCTTCATCGGCTTTCCGGTCGCCTTCACGCTGCTCGTGCTCGCCTTCGGCTTCGGCGCGCTGGTGCTGGGCGGCCGCGTCTTCGACCTCGCGTTCTTCCAGACCACCGGCCTCATGCGCGACGAGCTGCTCGCGGCGATCCCGCTCTTCGTCTTCATGGGATACGTGGTGGAGCAATCCGGCGTGATGGAGCGCCTGTTCATGGCCCTGCGCCTCGCGCTCGCGCCGGTGCGCGGCTCGCTGCTCGCCGTGATCATCCTCACGGCGACCGTGTTCGCGATGTCGACCGGCATCGTCGGCGCCGCGGTGCCGCTGCTCGGGTTGATGGCGGCGCCGATCATGCTGCGCCAGGGCTACGATGCGAGCCTCGCTGCGGGCGCGATCACCGCCGGGGGCACGCTCGGCATCCTGATCCCGCCTTCGGTCATGCTCCTCGTGCTCGGGCCGGTGCTCGGGGTTTCGGTCGCCGACCTGTACGCCGCGGCGATGCTGCCCGGCCTGATGCTCGCCGGGCTGTACCTGGTCTACGTCCTCGCCCGCTGCCAGATCAACCCACGCCTCGGGCCGCCGCTGCCGCGCGAGCTGCGCACATCGCTAGTCATTGCGATCGCACGCGAGCTCGTGCTCGGCGGCGTGCCGCTGGTGGCGCTGGTCGCCGCGACGCTCGGGCCGATCCTTGCCGGGCTCGCCACTCCCACGGAGGCAGCGGGCATCGGCGCGCTGGGCGCGCTCGCCCTGGGGCTGGCGTACGGAAGGCTGGACCGCGCAAGCCTGCAGCGCGCGCTGCTGAATACGCTCGCGACCTCCAGCATGGTGCTGTTCCTCGCGGTGGCCTCCAATGTCTTCGGCGCGGTGTTCGCGCGCCTTGGCGCCGCGACCTGGCTTACGGAATGGCTCCTCGGCTTCAGCCTGCCGCCGATGCTGATGCTGATCGTGATCGTGGCGCTCATCTTCCTGCTCGGCTGGCCGTTCGAATGGCCGGCAATCGTGCTCGTGTTCGTGCCGATCTTCTACCCGGTAGTCGTCGCGCTCGGCATCGATCTCGTCTGGTTCGGAGCCTTGGTGGCGGTGACGCTGCAGACTGCGTTCCTCTCGCCGCCGGTGGCGATGTCGGGCTACTACCTCAAGCAGGTGGCGCCGGACTGGCCGCTCGCCACCATCTTCAAGGGGATGCTGCAGTTCATGGTGATCCAGATCTTCGCCATCGGCCTGCTGCTCGCGTTCCCGGCCATCGCCACCTGGCTACCCGAGCGCCTGAACCGGGCGCCTCCCGCGCTCGACATTTTCGACATCGAGCCCTACCCCGACGAGCGCGGCGTCTACCAGGCGAAGGCCGGGCTACCGGCCGGCGGAGATGGTGATGCCGCCGCCGATCCCACCGCGCTAGGTTAGCGCGGGAACCGCCATGCCTTTCTGGACCGCCGGGCGCGCCCCGACCGCGTCGTACCAGCGCTTCACGTTCGGGAAAACCCCCAGCTCGACGCGGTGCCACTCGTGGCGCGCGACCCACGGGTAGATGGCCATGTCGGCGATCGAGTATTCCTTCGTGAAGTACTCCGCGCCGGCGAGGTGCTTGTCCATCACGCCGTACAGGCGCTTCGCCTCATTGCCGTAGCGCTCGCTGCCGTACGGAATCTCGTCCTTCTTCGCGCGCATGAAGTGGTGCGCCTGGCCGAACATCGGCCCGACGCCGCCCATCTGGAACATCAGCCACTGGAGCGCTTCGTACTTGCCGCGCGCGGAGCGCGGCAGAAACTTGCCGGTCTTGCCGGCGAGGTAGATGAGGATCGCGCCCGACTCCATCATGGCGATCGGCTTGCCGTCCGGGCCGTCGGGATCGACGATCGACGGGATCTTGCCGTTCGGGTTGATCTTCAGGTACTCGGGCGCGAACTGCTCGGTGTTGGTGCCGATGTTGATCTTGTGGACGTTGTACGGCAGGCCGCACTCCTCGAGCATGATGGAAACTTTGCGGCCGTTCGGGGTGCTCCAGGTATAGAGTTCGATCATGTTGAAGTGGCTGGTGACGGTGCTGGTGGTGTTGGTGGTCCTGTCGGTGGTGGCGCAGCGCTTCGGCAACTGGCGGCTACCGGGCGATTTCTCGGTCCCGGTGCGCGGCCGAATCTACTACATTCCTCTCGCGAGCACCCTCGCCTTTTCGCTGCTGGTCTGGCTGATCAGCAGAGTCCTTTGATCGCCTCGAGGCGCGCCCGGTCGATTAGTGGGCCGATCTCGGCGGGCGAAGCCGCTTGCGCTGCGATCGCACCTGCGTCGACGGCGCTCGCGGCTTGCAGGGCGCGCCGCACGCGCTCGATGTCGACGCGCGGCTCGGCAAGCCGCGCGGCCTCAAGCAGCTCGGCGAAGCGCTGCGGCCGCCGGAAGGCGTCGGCGTTCTTGAACAGCCCCAAGAGCACGCTGGGAGACGCGGTGTCGGAAGCCCGGAGCGTGGCGCGGTTCTTCGCTGCAGCCAGCGCCAGCTCGCGCACCTCGCTCGGCACGCGCAGGCGCTCGCACAGTGCCTTGACCTGGGACTCGCCCAGCGGCCAGGTCAGCAATGCGAAGCGCACCGGGATAGAGCCGGAGAACTGCGTGGGTATTTCCTTGATTTCGGGAAGCTGCTTTTGCTGGAGGCCGCACCCCGCCAGGACTTCGAACATCTTTCCGGGATGCTTTTCCGCCAGGCCTTTGGAGAATTCCTGCCAGACGCGCTCCGAGACGAGGTAGTCGGCCTCGCCCGAATCGACCATGCGCCGCATCAACGCTTGCGTCTCGGCGTGGACTGAAAAGGCGTAGCGCGCGGCGAAGCGCGCGACGCGCAGGATGCGGACCGGGTCTTCCGCAAACGCACCGCTCACGTGGCGCAGCACGCCGTTGCTCAAGTCGTCTTTTCCGTGAAAAGGGTCGATGAGCGTGCCGTCCTCCGCCCGGGCCATGGCGTTGATGGTGAGGTCGCGGCGCTTCAGGTCTTCCTCGAGCGTGACCTCCGGCGATGCGTGGACGGTGAACCCCTTGTAGCCGCGGCCGCTCTTGCGCTCAGTGCGAGCGAGCGCGTACTCCTCGTGCGTCTTGGGATGGAGGAAGACCGGGAAGTCCTTGCCGACGGGCTTGAACCCCAGGCGCACCATCTCCTCCGGCGTCGCCCCGACCACCACGTAATCGCGTTCCTTGACCGGCAGGCCGAGCAGCTCGTCGCGCACCGCCCCGCCAACCAAGTAGACCTTCACCGATTTGCGTAGGGCTCGTCTTCGGCGACGAACTCGGTCTCGCGGCGGCCGGCGTCGCACCACTCGCGCACCGCGGAGAGCTCGCGCACCGCTTCGAAATAGGCCTGCGCCGCCGGCGGCAGCTTCACGCCGTAGGTCTGGAAGCGCATCACCACCGGAGCATAGAACGCGTCCGGGATCGCGAAGCGGCCGAAGAGCAGGCTGCCGCTGCCGCCGAAGCGCTCGCGACAGTCGGTCCACAGCGCCACCACCCGGTCGATGTCCCGGCGCGACTCCGGCGTCATGCCCTTGCCCGGATGGCTGCCGCGGATGTTCATCGGCATCATGCCGCGCAGCGCCTGGAAGCCCGAGTGCATCTCGGCGCAGATCGAGCGCGCGACGCGCCGCGCCCTTTCATCCTCGGGCCACAGCTGCTTCTTCGGAAACAGCTCGGCCACCGTCTCGCAGATCGCGAGCGAGTCCCACACCGGCTCGCCGTCGACGAGCAGCACGGGGACCTTTCGCGCCTTCGAGTACTTTTCGATGCCGCCGACGCGCAGGCCGCCGTCCACGTCCTCGAACTTGAGCTGCACTTCCTGGAACGGGATCTGCGCCTGCCGCAGGAGCACCCACGGCCGCATCGACCAGGACGAATAGTTCTTGTTGCCGATCACGAGCTCGAGCTTCAT
>DASRIR010000310.1:0-28113 GCA_035649875.1 Burkholderiales bacterium
CTCCTGCCACGCGCGCTCCTCGGAGTCGGTGAAGCAGGCGATGCGCCACGGGTTTGACATCATCTACCACGCGAGCTTCGCCGACGACGAGGCGCTCGACATGCTGGAGGCGCAGAAGGACAAGATCTTCGTCGCGCCCGGCCTGTCGGTGATCATCCGGCTGCTCTACGAGGGCGAAGTCGTCGGCATCGACAACAAGATCGCCAAGAACATGGGCTACGAGGTGGAGCTCGAGGCGGCGTGCAAGAGCATGAAGGCGATGCTCAAGCGCGGCATCCGCGTGCTGCCCGGCGGCGACTACGGCTTCGCCTGGGCGCCGCACGGCGAGAACGCGAAGGACCTCGACTACTTCGTCAAGTACCTCGGCATGACGCCGATGGAGAGCATCATCTCCGCGACGCGCTGGGGCGGCCAGATGATGATGAAGAAGGACCTGGGCGAGATCCGCGAGGGCTGGCTCGCCGACCTGCTGCTGGTGGACGGCGACCCGCTCTCCAACATCTCGATCCTGCAGGACAAGAACCGCCTGCTCGCGATCATGAAGGACGGCGAGTTCTGCAAGATGCCGGAGATCCGCTCGCAGCGATCCAGGTTCGTGGCTTGAACAAATAGGACGCAAGAAGCCGCGTGAAACGCAGCTGGAAGATCTTCTGGACGCTGGCGATCGGGCTGCCGCTGATCGCGTTCGTGGTCTGGGGGCTGTGGGACAACACGCGGCTCTTCGTGGTGACGTTCCTCAACGGGATGACGCTCGCGTCGCTCTACTTCATCGTCGCGGCCGGTTTCACGCTGGTGTTCGGCCTGATGCGCAACGTGAATCTCGCGCACGGGTCGCTCTACCTCCTGGGCGGCTACCTCGGTTTCCTGGTGGCGCAGCACACCGGCTGGTTCGTGCTGGCGCTCGCCGCTGGCTTCGCCGGTGCGGCGCTGGTCGGGCTGCTCATGCAGGTGAGCGTGTTCCGCTTCATGCCAGGCGAGGACCTGCGCCAGACCCTGGTGACCATCGCGCTCTCGATCATCATCGCCGACTTGCTGCTCTGGTGGCTGGGCGGCACGGTGCACCAGGCCGACGCGCCCGAGCTGCTGTCGGGGCCGCTGCGCGACATTCCGCTCATCAAGGCGTACTCGAAGTACCGCCTCGCACTGCTGCCGATCGGCATTGCCATCGGCGTCGCGCTTTGGCTGTTCCTCAACCGCACGCGCGTCGGCATGATGATCCGCGCCGGGGTCGATGACCGCGCCATGCTCTCGGCTGCGGGCGTAAACGTGAACGTGCTCTTCGCGGTCACCTTTGCCATCGGCGCCGGCCTTGCCGGCTTCGGCGGCGTGATCGGCGCGGTCGAGCTGTCGATGGCCCCGGGCGAGGACGTGCGCCTGCTGCTCGCCTCGCTCATCGTGGTGATCATCGGCGGCATGGGCAGCGTGGTGGGGGCGGCTCTCGGCGCCTCGATATTGGGGTTGGCTGAGACGTACGGCCTGGCCTACGCGCCGACCTACAGCGTGGTGTTTACCTTCGTGATCCTGGCGCTGGTGCTCGCCTTCCGGCCGCGCGGGTTCCTGGGAAGGCCGGCATGAAAAAGGACCCCTTTTTCATGATCCCTCTATGAGCGCGGCGAACTGGCGCAACGCGATGAACTCCGGGGCGGGGCGTGCGGCCATGCGCGCGCGTGTTTCTGCCAACGGAGCAGGGACCCTGGTGGCGGGAGATCGGGCTCTGCCCCCGATTTCCATTCCGACGTTCTGGCGGCACATCGGTGCGCGTCATGTCGTGGTCATACTGTTCGCGCTGGCGTACCCGTGGTTCGCGACGCCGTTCTTTACCTTCCAGATCGGCGCGCAGTCGCTGGCGCTCGGGCTGATCGCGCTGTCCCTCACCTTCCTCGGCGGCTACGGCGGCATGGTGTCGCTCGCGCAGATCACGGTGGCGGGGATCGCCGGCTACGGCATCGCGATCTTCGGCGCGGCGAGCGCCGCGGACGCGACCATCAGCCTCGGATGGCCGTGGTGGGTCGCGGTTCTCATCTCCATCGTCATCGCGACGGTGTGCGCGGCGTTCATCGGCTGGCTCTCGGTGCGCACCGAGGGCATCTACACCATCATGATCACACTCGCGGTCGGCGTCGCGTTCTACTACCTCTGCTTGCAGAACTACTCGGTGTTCAACGGCTTCCAGGGGTTCCAGCGCGTGCACGCGCCCACCGTGCTCGGCGTGAACCTGCGCGACGCGATGCCGTTCTACTACCTCGCGCTCTTCTGGTCGCTCGCAGGCTATTTCTTCGTGAAGTACCTGCTGCGCGCGCCGTTCGGCATCGCGCTGCAGGGCATCCGGGACAACCCGCGGCGCATGAACTCGCTCGGCTTCAACGTGACCGCGCACCGCATCGCGGCCTATGCCCTGGCGGGCGTGATCGCGGCGGTCGGCGGCGTGCTGCTCGTCTGGTACAACGGCCTGATCGGCCCCGGCTCGGTCGGTACGAGCTGGATCATCAACATCCTGATCATCGCGGTGCTCGGCGGCATGCGCCACCCGATCGGCCCGTTCCTCGGCGCGGTCGTGTTCGTGCTGCTGCAGACCTTCGCCATCGATCTCATCGATCGCGAGCGCTTCAATCTGCTGATCGGTGCAGTTTTCCTGGTCATCGTGCTGTTTTCGCCCGACGGCCTGCTCGGCTGGTGGGCAGGTCTGAAGTCGAAGTTCTTAACCCCCAGAGGAGGTGTCAGATGAGGAGAACGTTCGTAAAAACGGTCGTCGCCGCGGCAGTGGTCGCCGCGTTCGGCGGTCTCGCGTACGCGCAGCAGGGCAAGCCAGTGAAGATCGGCTTGCTCGCCACGCTTGAAGGCCCGTTCGCCGCGGGCGGTGCCGACGGCATGCGCGGCGCGGAGCTCGCGATTAAGGAGAGAAACGGCGTGGTCGCCGGCCGCAAGATCGAGCTGGTCAAGGCTTCGTCGGACGCCAAGCCGGATGTCGCGGTCAACGCCACGCGCAAGCTGGTCGAGCAGGACAAGGTCGACGTCATGGTCGGGCCGCTCTCGGGCGGCGAGGGCATCGCGGTCAAGGAATACTCCAAAACCCAGCCCAACATCACCTTCATCAACGGTTCGTCCGGCGCGCAGGCGACGACGCTCGTCAATCCGTCGCCCAACTTCTTCCGCTTCAACACTGAAGGCGCGCAGTGGATGGTCGGCCTCGGCAAGGCCGCGCTCGACAAGGGCTACAAGCGGGTGATGGTGATCGCCGAGGACTACGCCTTCCCGTACTCGCAGGTGCAGGGCTTCATGTCCGAGTACTGCCGCCTCGGCGGCAAGGTGCCGGTGAAGGCCTGGGTGCCGCTCGGCGGCAAGGACTACGCGTCGGTGATCGCGCGCATCCCGAAGGACGTCGACGCGCTGGTGGTGGTGCTCGGTGGCGCCGACGCGGTGAACTTCCTCAATCAGTACGAGGCGGCGGGCGGCGACAAGCCGATGGTCGGCGGCTCGATCACCGTGAGCCAGGACATCCTGAACTACAAGGGCAAGCGGCGCGACTCGCTGGTCGGCACCATCGCCGGCTCGCCGATCGCCGACTCCTACGACGGCGCCGACTTCAAGAAGTTCGTCGCCGCCTACCAGAAGGAGTACCCGGTGTCCTCCGGCGCCTATCCCAGCCCCTCGCTCTTCGCCCTTGTGTACTACATCAACATGAAGGCGGCGCTCGACGGCCTGGAGCTGGTGAAGGGCGACCTGTCCGACGGTCAGAAGAAGTACCAGGCCGCGCTCGCGAAGATGACGCTGAAGACCCCGGTGGGCGACGTCAAGCTCGACGCCAACCGCCAGGCAATCGGCACCACCTTCATTACCGAGGTGGTGAAGGACAAGCAGGGGAACCTCTTCAACAAGGTGCTGCGCAAGGTCGACGGCATCGACCAGATGCTCGGCATGAAGAAGGAAGAGTTCCAGATGGGCTCGCGCGACGTTCCGAACTGCCCTTGATTGCACAGGAACAAGCCCTCGTCTTGGAGGGCGTCTCACGCAACTTCGGCGCCCTGCGCGCGATCGAGGACGTCTCGTTCTCGGTCGGCGCGGGCGAGCGCCGCGCCGTCATCGGCGCCAACGGCGCCGGCAAGACCACCCTGTTCAATGTGATCACCGGAGACTTCCCGGCCACCGTGGGCAGGGTCCTATTCTTCGGCGAGGACGTCACCCTGCACCCGCCCTTCGAGCGCATCCGCTCGGGGCTGCGGCGCACCTACCAGTCCTCGCAGCTTTTCCGCGAGCTCAGCGTGAGGGACAACCTGTTCCTCGCCGTGCGCGGCGTCACCCGCAACCGCTACAGCTTTTTCCGCTCAAGAAATGATGCCAGCGTGGAGCAGCTGCTGGAGCGCGTGCGCCTGACCCGCGTTGCAGATCAGCCGGTTTCCGCGCTGTCGCACGGCCAGCAGCGCCAGCTCGAGGTCGGCATGGCGCTCGCGGGCGCGCCGCGCCTCATCCTGTTCGACGAGCCGGCGGCGGGGCTTTCGCCGGCGGAGCGCGCCGAGCTGGTCGCGCTGCTCGGCTCGCTGCCCTCGCACATGGGCTACATCCTGATCGAGCACGACCTCGAGATCGCGCTGCGCGTGGTGAGCCAGGTCACGGTGATGCACAACGGCCGCATCCTGAAGCACGGCACGCCGGCCGAGATCGAAAACGACGCCGAGGTCCAGTCCATCTACATAGGCGGGAAGCAGCTTGATTCTTGAGGTCAAGAACCTGGACGTGCACTACGGCCGCGCCCACGCGCTCCAGGCGGTTTCGCTTTCCTTTGAGAAAGGAATTGTCGCGGTCGTCGGCCGCAACGGCATGGGCAAGACCACGCTGTGCAACGCCATCACCGGCCTGGTCGGCGCAAGAGGCAGCGTGAAGCTGAACGGCGAAGAGATCCTCGGCCTCGCCCCTAACCTCATCACCGAAAAGGGCGTCGGCTATGTGCCGCAAGGCCGGCGGGTGTGGCCTTCGCTCTCGGTCGACGAGCATCTGCGTTTGGTGGCTCGGAAAGGGCCCTGGACCGTCGAGCGCATCTACAAGGTTTTCCCTCGTCTTCTTGAAAGACGAAGAAATGGAGGGGCTGAGCTCTCGGGCGGTGAGCAGCAGATGCTCGCGATTTCGCGCGCGCTGCTCTTCAACCCCAAGCTGCTGGTGATGGACGAGCCGACCGAGGGCCTTGCGCCGGTCATCGTGCAGCAGGTGTCGGCGATGCTGAAGAGCCTCGCCGCCGAGGGCGAGATCGCGGTCCTTCTGATCGAGCAGAACCTTGGCGTCGCAATTGATGTCGCGGACACCATCGACGTGATGGTTAACGGCCGCATCGCGCGTTCCATGCCGAGCGCCGAGCTCGCCGCCGACCGCGAGCTGCAGCAGCGGCTCCTCGGCGTGAAGATGGCGGAGGAAGAGGTATTGCAAGAGGCTCCTCCCGCACCCGAGCCCGTTCGGATCCTCACGGTCAAGCGCGCGGACGACGAGCTCGTGCCGCCGGACGACGGCGAACGGGCTTTGGGCGGATTTACGCGCTGGGGTGTTCCCCAAACCCCAGCTCCGGCAGAAGAACCAAAACCGGAAGCGCGCGTCGTCGAATTTCCCGTAGCGCAGACCGCCGGACGCGCCGCGTACATCGCAGGAACCTTCGATACCAAGGGGCGCGAGCTCTTCTACCTGAAGAGCTGCCTCGAGAAGCTCGGCCTGCGCACCGTGACCGTCGACCTTGCCACTTCGGGCAAGCCGTCGTCGGCGAACGTCCATCCGCGCGAGGTGGCGCGCCACCATCCAAAGGGCGAGCGCGCGGTATTCACCGGCGACCGCGGCTCGGCGGTGAGCGAGATGGCGATCGCCTTCGAGAATTTCGTCGCCCAGCGCCGCGACCTCGGCGGTCTGATCTCGGCCGGCGGCTCGGGCGGCACCGCCCTCGCCACGCAGGCCATGCGGCGCCTGCCGATCGGCATCCCGAAGGTGATGGTCTCGACCGTCGCTTCGGGAGACGTCAAGCCCTACGTCGGGCCTTCGGACATCTGCATGATGTACTCGGTCACCGACGTCTCCGGCATCAACCGCATCTCGGAAAAGGTGCTTGCCAATGCCGCGCACGCCCTGGCCGGCATGATTGCCTACTTGAAAAAGGAGCAGGAGCAGACCAAGCCCGCGGTCGGCCTCACCATGTTCGGCTTGACCACGCCCTGCGTGCAGGCGGTCTGCAAGCAGCTCGAGGCGCGCTACGACTGCATCGTGTTCCACGCCACCGGCACCGGCGGCCAGTCGATGGAGAAGCTGGTCGACTCCGGGCTCATCGCCGGCGTGCTGGACGTCACCACGACCGAGATCGCCGACGAGCTGGTGGGCGGCGTCTTGACCGCAGGCCCCACCAGAATGGATTCGATCATCAACAAGAGAGTGCCGTATGTTGGCTCGTGCGGCGCGCTCGACATGGTGAATTTCTGGGCGATGGACACGGTTCCCAGCCAGTTCAAGGGCAGGGTTCTCTACAAGCACAACCCCAACGTGACGCTGATGCGCACCACCGCGGAGGAGGCGGCGCGCATTGGCCGCTTCATCGCCGAGAAGCTGAACCGGATGCAGGGGCCGGTGCGCTTCCTCATTCCGGAGGGCGGCGTCTCGGGCATCGACGCGCCCGGCAAACCTTTCTGGGACCCGGCGGCAGACAAGGCTTTGTTCGACGCCATTGCGAGCAATCTGAGAGTGAATTCCTCGAGGAAACTCATCCGTCTCCCGCACCACATCAACGACCCGGCGTTCGCCGACGCGCTGGTCGCCAACTTCAACGAGATCGCGCAAACCGCATGGCCCGCATCGCTCGCCAGGACATCCTGAAGAAGCTGCACGCGCAGGCGCGCCGTGGCGAGCCGATCATCGGCGGCGGCGCGGGCACCGGCCTTTCCGCAAAGTGCGAGGAGGCGGGCGGCATCGACCTGATCGTGATCTACAACTCGGGCCGCTACCGCATGGCCGGCCGCGGCTCGCTCGCCGGCCTGATGGCCTACGGCAACGCCAACGAGATCGTGCTCGACATGGCGCGAGAGGTGCTGCCAGTGGTCAAGCACACCCCGGTTCTCGCGGGCGTGAACGGGACCGATCCCTTTCTAATCAAGGAGCACTTCCTGAGAACGCTGTGCGACCTGGGATTCTCCGGAGTGCAGAACTTTCCCACCGTCGGCCTCTTCGACGGCACGATCCGCGCGCAGCTCGAGGAAACCGGCATGGGGTACGCGCTGGAAGTCGACGTCATCAAGGCTGCTCGGCAGATAGACCTGCTGACCACTCCCTACGTCTTCTCCGAGCAGAACGCGCGCGATATGGCGCAGGCCGGCGCCGACATCATCGTCTGCCACCTCGGCCTCACCACCGGTGGCGCCGTCGGCGCAAAGACATCGCTGCAGTTGAAAGACTGCATTCCCCTGGTTGACGCCTGGTCCAGGGCAGCGCGCAGCGTGAACCCGGATGTCCTCGTGCTCTGCCACGGCGGGCCGGTCGCGACGCCCGAGGACGCGCATTACATGTTGAAGAGCTGCGCGGGTTGCAACGGCTTCTACGGCGCCTCGAGCATGGAGCGCCTGCCCACGGAGATCGCGTTGACTGAAACCACCAGAAAATTCAAAGGCATCAAGAGAGGTGTGTCATGACTGGAGCGCAATTCGGACAATTCATTCTCGCCCTCATCGGCGTCGCGATCGTCGTCGCGCTGGTGGTGTGGCTGCTCAACTGGCTGTACCTGCGCTCGTCGAAGGAGCGTGCTTTCGTGCGCACCGGCTTCGGCGGCCAGAAGGTCGTGATGAACGGCGGCGCGCTGGTGCTGCCGATCATCCACGAGGTGATCCCGGTCAACATGAACACGCTGCGCCTCGAGGTGTCGCGCGGCCGCGAGCGGGCGATCATTACCAAGGACCGCATGCGCGTCGACGTCACGAGCGAGTTCTACGTGCGCGTGAAGGCCGAGGCCGAGGCGATCGCTGCCGCGGCCCAGACGCTCGGCCAGCGCACCATGCAGCAGGACATGTTGAAAGAGCTGGTGGAGGGCAAGTTCGTCGACGCGCTGCGCACCGTGGCGGCCGAGATGACCATGGAGGAAATGCACGAGAAGCGCGGTGACTACGTGAAGCGCGTGCGCGCAGTGGTCGCGGCCGACCTGCTGCAGAACGGACTCGAGCTCGAGACTGTGTCGCTTACGCAGCTCGACCAGACGGCGATGGAGTTCTTCAACCCGTCGAATGCGTTCGACGCCGAGGGCCTGACGCGGTTGACCGAGACGATCGAGACGCGGAAGAAAAAGCGGAACGACATCGAGCAGGACACGATGATCCAGATCCGCAACAAGAACCTGGACACCGAGCGCCAGGCGCTCGACATCGACCGCGAGCTCGAGTACGCGCGCCTGTCGCAGGAGCGCGAGCTCGAGGTGAAGCGCGCGGCGCAGCGCTCCGACGTGGCGCGCCAAAAGGCGGCGAGCGAGCAGGAGGCCGAGCGTGCGCAGATCACGGCGCGCGAGGCGGTGGAGCGCGCGCGCATTGCGTCCGAGCGCGCGGTGGAGCAGGAACGCATCGACCGTGAACGCAGCACTCAGGAACTGGAGATCGGCCGCCGACAGGCCATCGAGCTCGCCGAGCAGCAGCGCGCCATCGCGGTCGCCGAGCAGTCGAAGGCCCAGTCCGAGGCGCAGGCCAAGGCTGACCAGGCGCGCGCCAAGGCGGTCGCCGAGGAGGAGAAGGTGTTCACGGTACGAGAAGCCGAGCTCGCCCAGCGCAAGAAGCTGGTCGATGTCGCGCAGGCCGAGGCCGAAGCCGAATCGTCGAAGATTCGCGCCATGGCGGCGAAGATCCGCCACGAGGTCGAGGCCGAGGGGCTGACACTGATGAACAAGGCGGCCAACCTGCTTACGCCGGAAGCGCGCCAGTCGGCCATGCGCCGCCAGCTGATCGACAAACTCGAGGGCATCATCCGCGAGTCGGTGAAGCCGATGGAGCGCATCGAGGGCATCCGCGTGCTGCACGTCGAGGGACTGGGCGGCAGCCCGTCCCAGGGCAACGGCAACGGCAGCGGCAACATCGCCGACAGCGTAGTGAACTCCGCCCTGCGCTTCCGCGCGCAGGCGCCGCTGGTCGACCAGCTGCTGCGCGAGATCGGCGTGCAGGGCGGCGACCTGGGGCAGGCGGCCAACGCGCTGCTGGAAGGAAAGAAGCCTTGATCAAGGTGTACACCTCGAGCGTGATCGACGCGCCGGCCGACCGGGTCTGGGCGCAAGTGCGCGATTTCAATGGCCTGCCGAAATGGACGCCGTTCGTCGCCGAGTCGCGCATCGAGAACGGCCTGCCGGCCGACCGCATCGGCTGCGTGCGCAACTTCCGGCTGCGCGACGGCGGCGTGATCCGCGAGCAACTGCTCACGCTCTCGGACTACGACTACCAGTGCAGCTACTCGATCCTCGAGAGCCCGATGGGCGTGGAGAACTACGTCGCGACGCTCAAGCTCACTCCCGTCACGGACGGCAACAAGACCTTCGCCGAATGGTGGGCCGAGTTCGATTGCCCGCCGGAGAAGGAGCGCGACCTCGCGCAGAACATCGGGCAGGGCGTTTTCCAGGCCGCCTTTGATTCCCTGAAACAGAAGCTCGGGTAGTTTCAGAACCGCCGCGCATCAGTTCAGCATCATCGCGAATTAATCGCGCGTTTGCGCGTGGCTACCATTCCTCGCAGCAGTGGTTGTCCATCCAAAGGAGGAATGAATGAGAACCAAGACACTGGTCGGCGCCATGGCGCTGATCGCCGGCCTGGGCGCGAGCCACCTTGCGCTCGGCCAAGGCACCCTTCCGCTCACCAACAAGGGAGGCATCAATCCCGATTCGTGGGTCTACGGTCCGCGCAACGACGATACCACCGGCGGCCTGATCTGGAACCCGGTGAAGGCCGAGATGATGGCGGGTGGCGACGTCATCGGCCGCACCATGAGCTCGAACGACCTCGCGACCATGAATACGCGGTACTGCGAGCTGGCGAGCGAAAGCAACGCCGACTTCACCTGGACCGAGATGCAGCACTCGGGCATCGACTGGGGCGATGCCTGGCGCATGTGGGCGTTCGCCTCGTCGACAAGCTGCCCGAACCGGCGCGCGATCCCCGGCGTGCGCATCGCGTACACCGACGAGCGGGAGATCCAGCACGCGCTCGACGGCGGCGCCATGGTGCTGGTGGTGCCGACAGTCGACACGGTCGAGGAGGCGAAGGAGGTCGTGCAATGGGCCTACTTCCCGCCGTTCGGACGGCGCAGCGCGGGCGGAAGCCAGACCGCTGCGGTGCTGCGTCCGTGGATCCCGCAGGGCGTCAACTACCGCCAGACCTTCAACAACAACCTGGTGCTGATCGTCATGATCGAGACCATCGAGGGGGTGAAGAATGCCGAGGCGATCGCCAAGGTTCCCGGCATCCACGGCGTGTTCGCCGCCTCGGGCGATCTGGGCAACTTCTCCGGCTACCAGGAAGGCGACGCGGACTACGAGAAGCTGATCACCGAGGTGCACGATGCCACGCTGGCGGCGGGCAAGCGGCTGTGCGGCCCGTTCCGCTGGATCGACCGGCCCGGCTTCACCTGCTTCCAGAACTGACGACAACACGCCGACCGCTTTTTCCTAGAATGGGGCCTCCGGGCCCCATTTTTTTGCCTCGATGATCAGAGTCCGCCGCTCCGCCGTGATCGACGCGCCGATCGACCGCGTCTGGGCGGTGCTGCGCGACTTCAACAGCCACAGCGCCTGGCATCCCGCGGTCGGCGATTCCCGCATCGAGCGCGGCGAGCCGTCCGACCAGGTCGGCTGCGTCCGCAACTTCTTCCTCAAGGACGGCAACCACATCCGCGAGCAGCTGCTCGCGCTCTCCGACCGCGATTACATCTCGACGTATTGCATCCTCGACGCGACGCTGCCGATGCGAAACTACGTAGCGACGGTCCAGCTGAAAAGGGTGACCGACGGCGATCGCACCTTCTGGCACTGGGAATCCACGTTCGATGTCCCCAAGGGGCGCGAGCGCGAGTTCGAGCAGCTCGTCGGCGGCGGCGTGTACGAGGCGGGCTTCGAGGCGCTGAGAAACCACCTCAATGGGGACAGACTGCATTTTTCCCGGGTGGGCGCCGTGGAGTCGCAGGGCGTGGTCGCGACCTCGTTCGGCGGACCCGAAGTGCTGCAGTTCAGAAAAATGGAAGAACAACGCGGCGAGGTGCGCATCCGCCAGACGGCGGTCGGAGTGAACTACATCGACGTCTACATCCGCAAGGGTCAGTACAAGATGATCGAGCCGCCGGCGCCGCTCGGCATGGAGGCGGCCGGTGTGGTCGTCGAAAGCAACGCGCCGGGGTTCAGGCCGGGCGATCGCGTCGCCTATGCGTGCACCCCGCCCGGCGCCTACGTGACGATGCGAGGGTTGCCGGCCGCGCAGCTGGTTCTCCTGCCCGATCACATCAGTGACGAAACCGCGGCGGCAGTGATGCTGAAGGGCATGACCGCCGAATACCTCCTGCACCGCACGCACCGCGTACGCCCCGGCGACGTGGTGCTGGTGCACGCGGCGGCCGGCGGGGTCGGCCTGCTGCTCTGCCAGTGGGCGAAGGCGCTCGGTGCGCGCGTGATCGGCACGGTGTCGAGCGAAGCCAAGGCCGAGCTCGCGCGCGGCAACGGCTGCGACCAAGTCATCGTCACGAGGGATTACCGCTTCGCCGCGCAGATGCAAAGCCGTGCCGACGTCATCTACGACGGCCTGGGCAAGGAAGCGGCAAAGGAAAACTACGAAGCGCTCTCGATGCGCGGGCACTGGGTGAGCTACGGCCAGGCGAGCGGGCCGCACGACGCATTCCCGGATCTGACCGCCAAATCCGGCACGCTGTCGCGGCCCATGCTGTTCCACTACACCGCCGAGCACCTGCGGGAGATGGCGGGCAACGTATTCAACGCGCTGCGAAGCGGCACGATTCGCGTGGAGGTGCGTCACCGTTATCCGCTCGCAGCGGCTGCCGATGCGCACCGCGACCTCGAGGCGCGCAGGACTGCCGGGCAGGTAGTCCTGCTACCGTAATTCGGGGTCAGGGCCACGATACGTTTGCGAGTCGTGGCCCTGGCCCCGAACTCGTTTTGCAGGGACTACTCGTTCTTCGCGGCGAGCGCCTTGGAAAGCTTGGCGTACTTCTCGATGTCGGTCTTCAGGCGCAGCGCGAACTCGTCGGGCGAGCTGCGCACGAGGTCGAGCCCGGCGCCGGTGAGGCGCTCGACGGTGTCCTTCTCCTTCAGGATCGCCGCGACCTCGGCGTAGAGCTTGTCGAGGATCTCGCGCGGCGTCCCCGCCGGGGCGAGCAGGCCCATGTAGGCTTCCATCACCACCGCGCGGTGGCCGGCCTCGCCGAAGGTCGGCGTCTCGGGCAGGCCGGGATGGCGCCTGGGCTGCGAAACGGCGACCGGCTTCAGCTTGCCGGCGCGGATGTGGGGAATGCCGGTAGAGATGGCGCCGAAGATCAGGTCGACGGTGCAGCTCATCGCGTCGCCCACGGCAGCGGCGAAGCCTTTGTAGGGCACATGGGTGAGATCGATGCCCGCGGAATCCTTGAGGAGCTCCGCGGCCACGTGCTGGCTGCTGCCGTAGCCTGAAGAGGCATAGGTCAGCTTCCTCGACTTCGAAAGGGAAATGACTTCCGCAAGCGTGGAGGCCGGCAACGCCGGACACGCCATGAGCACCAGGCCGGCGCTGGCGGCGATCGAGATCGGCGCGAAATCGCGCAGCGTGTTGAACGGCATCGTCGGGTAGACGCTCGGGTTGATCACGAGCGGCCCATCCGAGGTGGCGAGCAGCGTGTAGCCGTCGGGCGCCGACTTCGCCACCGCCTCGGCGGCGATGTTGCCGCCGGCGCCGGTACGATTCTCGACCACGAAGCTCTGCCCGAGCCGCTCGCCGAGGCGATTCGCGAGCGTGCGCCCGACGAGATCCGGCGCGCCGCCCGGCGGGAAGGGCACCACGACGCGTACCGGACGCGACGGATAGCCTTGCGCCCAGATACTCGTGGCGAACAAAAAGAGCAACAGGCCCTTACATAGTGGGATTCGCATACTTGCCCCCCAGGGCAGCCGTCCCATAGGCCGAGCCCGCGATGTCAAAATTGAAGGAGAAGTGCTGGCTCGCGGCCTGCACGTCGCGCAGATAGCGCTGCAGCGGGTCGCGAGTATAGATGGCATTCGCCCCATAGAACGACCAGAGCGTCTCGACCGCCTCGCGCGACTGTGCCACGGCGAACGCATTCTGCGCGCGCCATCGGAGTTTGGTGTCGAGGTCGGGAACCGACGATTGCTCCGCGATGGCGTCAAAACCGATTGCCGATTCCCGCATCAGGTGCCGCGCGGAGTCGATCAAGCAGCGCGCCCGGGCGAGCTTCACCTGCACCGCCTGAAAGTCCGAAACCTTGGCGCCCGTGTAGGTTCCGATTCTTTTGGAAAAAGCATCTCTCACATGCTCGAAGGCGCCTTCCGCCGTGCCGAGCGCGGTGGCGGACAGCGGATGTCCGGCCGAGGCGACGATCGGCACGCGGAAGAGGGGACCATCGTTCAGCTTCGCGCCCGGATGCTCGAGCCCGCCGCGGCAGCGCTGCAGGGCGAGCGCGCGGCGCTCCGGGACGAAGACTTCCTTCACCTCGATGTCCTTGCTGCCGGTGCCGACCATGCCCATCGCGTACCAGGTGTCGATGATCTGGTAGTCGCTTTTCGGCACGAGGCACAGCCGCCAGTCGACCGCCGTCAGAGGGCCTTTCCTTTCATCCCCCTCGTAGACGGTCACGGCCAGCATGTTCCAGTCGGAATTGTCGACGCCGGAGGAGAACGGCCAGCGGCCGCTGACCGTGAATCCACCCGCGGAACGCCGGCCGCGTCCAGCCGCAAGCGCAATCGAAGATGCGATGAGGACGTCCGGGTTTGCGTCCCACAGCTCGTGCTGCGCTTCGGGCTCGTAGTAGGCGAGGATCCAGTGGTGGCAGCCGAGGTTGCCGACGTTCCACGCGGTCGAGGGGCAGCCGCGCGCGAGCTCGGAGACGATGTCGACGACCGCGACGAACGGCAGCTCCATGCCGCCGAAGCGCCGCGGCTGGTGGAAGCGGAAGAGGCCCGTCTCGTGCAGGAGCTTTTCGTTCTCGGGCAGCAGCACGCGAGCGTCCTCGCACTTCTGCGCGCGGCCGCGCAGCACCGGCACGATCTCGCGCGCCCGGCGCATGGCTTCTTCGTAGCTGACGTTGGAGAAGTTTATTTGGAAAGGATCTCCACGTCCCTGAGCACGGGGTCGTCGGTGACGGCGACCTCGTTCTCGATCGCGAGCCCGCAGCCCGGACAGCAGAACTGGCGGAACTGCGGCAACGGGTCGATGAAGCGCTTCGGGTCGCCGGCGATCGGGTTGCAGGCCTCGACCGGCAGGTCGTTGCGCACGCAGTAATCCTTGTAGTTGTGGCTTGCCGGACCGAGGTCGGTGCCGCACTTGGCGCAGCCGTAGTGCAGGTTCTCGTGGATCGCGAGGTTCTCGGTCGCGCGGAGTTTCACCGGCGAGGAGACCTTGGCGTCCGGCTTTGCCCTGCCCTGGATGCGGCGCGCGCGGATGTCCGCGCGCCGGCGTGCGGTGGAGCGCTCATCGCCGAGCACCACGCCGTAGATCTCGAGCGCGGCCTTCTCGGATACGTCGCCGTTCTCGACGTCCGCGGCGACTCTTGCCGGGTCGCGCTCGAGCGGGTCGCCGAAACCGCCCGCCGCGGACCAGAGCACCGCGTAGACATCGCTCGGGTTCTGTACGAAATCCTGCTGGCGCAGCTGCAGGGTTTCCTCCTTGCCGGCGACCTGCGAAATGTCGTTCACGAGCTCGGCGCGTTTCATCCGCTCGAGGATGTCCGAGTCTCGGTAGAAGCGGTAACGGTTCACTGCCCCCGGGTAGCCGCCCATCATCCCGGTCGAAGTCGGGATCGCGTTGCCGGAAGAGAGCGTGTCGTGGGTAATGCTGTCGGTGCCGTGCGGGATAAAGCACGACTCGGCGGAGAGGCCGCCGCGCCACTTTCCCGCGCCGCCGGAGTCGGTGATCTCCTTCCTATATATGAAGAGCACCGGGAAGCTCTGCTCGGTGTGCTCCACATTGGGTAGCTTGCAGATCGGCGTGCGCGCCTGGCCGCCGGTCGAGATGCCGTCGGCGTGCGAGAAAGCGCCGATCGCGCCGCCGATCGGGTCGACCAGCAGGTAGCCGTAGCGCTCGCCCCACTGGTCGATGCCCCGGAAAATCGTCGCCGGCCACTGGCTGGTGCCGCCGATGCACATGGCATCGCGCCGCAGCTCCGGGTCCGGGTAGATCATCTTAGAGAGCACGTTGTAAGCCGGGTAGAGCGAGATCTCCATGCACTGCACGGGCGCGGTCGACACCGACGCGGGGAAGTCCGCGCAGTTAAGCGTGCCGGGAGTCGGGTTGAACTCCACGTGGCGCAGCGCGCCGCCCACCGCGTAGTACTGCTCCCAGCACATCAGCTCGTTCAGCGCCACCATGATCGCGCCGCGCCAGCCGGAGTAGGTGGCGTTGATGCCGCCGGCCTGCGGGTCGGTGCCTTCGTTCTCGAATACCAGCTTCCTTCCCATCTTGCGCAGCGTGAGCGCGACCCGGTGCACGCCGCGATCGCCCGGCCGGCAACACTCGACGTAGGTGCGATCGCGCCAGACGCCGTCGGGGATTCTCGAGAGCTTGTCGAGGAAGGCCTTTTCGCCGTCGTCGAGGATCTTGCGCATCACGCCTTTGACGGTCTCGGCGCCGTATCTTCTTATTAGCGAGACGACTCTGTCCCGCGCGGTGGTGTTGCCGGCGAGCTGCGCGCGGAAGTCGAGAGCGACCGCGGAAGGCTTTCTCGAGCTCCTGAGGTAGACCTCCTCGATGTCGCGCCGGATCTCGTTCTTCTCCACGATCTTGATCGGCGGGATCAGGATGCCTTCGTCGAAGGCGTCGCGCGCGGAGGGGCAGAAGCTGCCCGGCGTGATGCCGCCGATGTCGTACTGGTGCAGGCAGTTCGTCACCCAGCAGAAAAGCTCGCCCTGCCAGAACACCGGGCAGAGCAGCATCACGTCCATCTGGTGCGCGGCGCCGACCCAGGGATCGTTCGCGAGGTACATGTCGCCGTCGGCGATGCCGGGATTGTCCGAGCGGTTCTCGAGCGTCCACTTCACCTGCGTGTCGGTCACCCCGGACATGTACTGCATGTACGGCCCGAAATAGACGAACTCGGCGTCCTCGGTGAGGATCGACGGGTTGAGGTCGAGCGCGTACATCGCCACCGGAGACCCCGAGAGGCGCTGGATGGTCGCGCCGTGCTCCTCGTTGACGTTCCAGAGCGCGTGGCGCACCACCTCGAACGTCACGGGGTCGATGCTCTTGCTCGCGGAACGGTGCAGTCTCAGCTTGCTCGAGATGCGAAGCTGCTTCGGCGGCACATAGCCAGAGCGCCGGCCGTCGAAGGCGACGCCGGCGAGCTCCGAAAGCTTTTTCAGCGGGGCATTCATTTGAATGTAATTTCGAAGTTCCCCAGCGCATCGAGCCGCAGCGTGCGTCCCGGGTGCACCACGACCGTGGTGTCGGCGGTCTCGACGATCGCGGGGCCTTTGATGCGGTTCCCGCTCGCCAGCTTCTCGCCGTCGAACACGGGCGTGCGCCGCAGCTTGCCGAGATCCGACCAGTAGATCGAACGCGGCTTGCGCCTTGCGCGCGCCGGTATCGCTTTGCTGGTTCTCCGGGAGGAGACGAGCTTCGGCCGGGGCGTCAAGGCGCGCGCGCGCAGGCGGGCCACCACGATCTCGAGCTGCGCACCGGCGAGCGCTGAGCCGCGGCCGTAGAGCTTCTCGTACTTCTGCGTGAACAGCTCGCGCAGCCGCGGCTCATAGCCGGTCGCGAGCCGGTCGGACGGCAGCGTCACCTCGACCTCGTTGATCTGGCCGCGGTGGCGCACGTCGAGCGAGAACTCGAAGCGCTGGCGGCTCGGCTTGATGCCTTCGGCGGCCATCAGGGCCTTCGCCTGCCGCTCGAGGCGCTCGAGCGCATCGTTGACGCGTTTCGCCGGCACCGGCGTCGGCATGATCTCGCTGTGCTCGAAAATGTGCAGCACGTCGGCCGCCGCGGCGCCGAACGCGCACCACGTCGACGCGGCTTTGCGCTGGGGAATGACGACCTTGCGGACGCCGAGCTCGCGCGCGAAGACGCCGGCGTGCGCCGGGCCGGCGCCGCCGAAGGCGAACAGCACGAAGTCGCGCGGGTCGAAGCCTTTCTCGACCGTGACCTTGCGGATCACGTCCGCCATCTGCAGCTCGACGATGCGGCAGATCCCCGCTGCGCATTCCAGGGGTTTCATGTCGAGAAGCTTTGCAACCCGCCCGATTGCATCCTCTGCCGCCTCCTTGTTCAGTTTCATTTTTCCGCCGGCGAAGTTATCGGGATCGAGGTAGCCCAGCACCAGCTGGGCGTCGGTGACCGTCGGCACTTCGCCGCCGCGCCCGTAGCACACCGGGCCGGGGAACGCGCCGGCGCTGTCGGGACCGACGGTCATGGTGCGGGTCTCGGGCCGCACGCGCACCAGGCTGCCGCCGCCCGCGCCGATCGCCTGCAGGTCGACCTTCGGCAGGAAGTACTCGTACTGGTCGGTGTTGGCGACGAAGGAATACGCCGGGCTGCCGTCGTGGATGATCGAAACGTCGAACGAGGTGCCGCCCATGTCGGTGGTGATCACGTTCTTCTCGCCCATCGCGGCGCCGAGGAACATCGACGCGGTGACGCCGGAGACCGGCCCGGAGTCGAGCGTGAGCAGCGGCGCTTCGCCCGCACGCTCGACGGGAACCGTGCCGCCGCCGCACTGCGTGATCTGCAGCCCGTGGCGGTAGCCGAGGCTTTTCACCGAGTCGTTGATCCTCGCGAGGTAGCCCGACATGACCGGCCCGAGATAGGCATTCAGCGCGGTCGCGGTCACGCGCTCGTACTCGCCCCATTTCGGCGCGATGTCGAACGAGCAGGTGACGAAGAGCCCGGGCCGGATCTTCTTCACCAGCTCCTTCACCTTGAGCTCGTGGCGCGGATTGCGGAACGACCACAGGAAGCAGATCGCGATCGCCTCCACGCCTTCGTCGATCAGGCTGCGGATCGCGGCTTGCGCTTCCTGCTCGTTCAGCCTGACGACGATCTCGCCGAAGCAATCGACGCGCTCGGAGATGCCGCGGATCAGCCGCTTGGGCACGATCGGCCGGGGCTTCGAGGTCTCCGGGAAATGCACCACCTTGCGGATGTCGCGCCCGCCGTAGCCGCGCGAGCCGCGCATGATGTGGATCGCGTCCTCGTGCCCCCGCGTGGTGATCAGGCCAACCCTCGCGCCTTTCTTTTGGATGATGGTGTTGGTGCCGACCGTGGTGCCGTGCGAGAGGAACGCGATGTCGCGGCAGAAGCGGTCGAGTCCGATGCCGAGCGCCTGCGCGCCCGCGCCGAGCGCGTCCATCATGCCGCGCGAGAAGTCGGCCGGCGTCGAAGGCACCTTGGTGGTGAGCAATTTCCCGGCGCGATCGACGATCGCGCAGTCGGTGAATGTTCCGCCGATATCGATGCCGACGAGGTAGCTCATGCCGGAGCGGCGAATCCTAACGCACCTCGCACAAAGCCGGTGACTTCGAGCGAGCGGCATTTCGCGCCCAGGCACCCGTACGGCAGCAGCCGGATGCTTAAATAGGCACATGCTGCGCACTCTCTCGCTCCTCGAAACCCGCGTGCTCGGCACGCTCTACGAAAAGCAGCACGCGGTTCCCGACAGCTACCCGCTAACCCTTAACGCCCTCGTTTCCGGCTGCAACCAGAAGACCAGCCGCTCACCGGTAATCGAGGCGAGCGAAGCCGAGGTCCAGGCGGCGCTCGACAGCCTGAAGGGCTCCAACCTGGTGATGGAAACGAGCGGCGGCCGGGTGTCGCGTTACGCGCAAAACCTGGAGCGCGTGCTGCAGGTACCGTCGCAGTCCGCCGCGATCCTCACCGTTCTCATGCTGCGCGGCCCGCAGACCGCGGGCGAGCTTCGCATCAACTGCGAACGCCTGCACAGGTTTGCCGACATCTCTGCTGTCGAAGGCTTTCTGAACGAGCTCTCCGCTCGGCCGGCGGGCGCGCTGGTGGCTCAGCTGCCGCGCCAGACCGGTTCGCGCGAGAACCGCTGGGCGCACCTCCTGAGTGGTGCGCCGAAGCAGGAACGTACCGAAGCGAGCCCGCCGGCGGATGTCTCCGCCGGCGAGCTCGCCGTCCTCCAGGCGAACGTCGCGCGGCTCGAAAGCGAAGTCGCGGCCCTGAAGGCGATGCTCACCCGAGTCTGCAAGGAACTGGGAATCGGCGCCTGACGATGGCCCTGGCGTCGCATGCCGCGGCCGCGGTGGTCGCGTTCCTGTTCGCGGCGAGCGGCCCGGTGGCGATCGTTCTTTCGGTCGGCGCGCGCGGCGGGCTCGCCGAGGCCGACATCGCGTCCTGGATCTTCGCCGCGTTCGTGCTGAACAGCGCGATCTCCGCGGGTTTCTCACTCGTCTATCGCCAGCCGCTGGTTTTTCTCTGGAGCATTCCCGGCTCGGTGCTCGTCGGTCCGGCGCTCGGCCACCTCTCGTTCGCCGAGGTGATCGGCGCGTTTCTCGCGACCGGCGTGCTCATGCTGCTGCTCGGGCTGTCGGGCTGGGTGCGCCGCGCGATGGAGGCGTTGCCGATGCCGATCGTGATGGCGATGGTGGCGGGCGTGTTCCTGCGCTTCGGGGTCGACCTGGTGCTCGCTTTCCGGGATGCGCTCTGGATCGCGCTGCCGATGACGCTCGCCTTCGTGGCTTGCCATTTCGCGAAGCGGATCCCGCCGCTGATCGCCGCGCTGGTCGTGGGCGCGATCGCGATCGGACTGCTCGGCGCGTTCAACGCGCCCGCCGGCACCCTGTTCGCGCTCGCAGCGCCAAATTTCTATGTTCCACGGTTCTCGTGGGCGGCGATGGTAGAACTGGTAGTCCCGCTGGCGGTTACCGTTCTCGCGGTGCAGAACGCGCAGGGCATCGCGATTCTCACCAGCAATGGCCACAAGCCTCCGGTGGATGCCATCACTATGGCCTGCGGCGTCGGCTCGATCGTCACGGGATTCTTCGGCGCGGTCTCGACCTGCCTCACCGGCCCGGTGAACGCGGTGCTCTCGGGCAGCGGCGAAAAACACCGACAGTACATCGGCGCGCTGGTCTTTTGTTTTTTTTGTCTTGTATTTGGTTTGCTCGCGCCGTTCTTCACGCGCGTGCTGCTCGCGACGCCGCCGGCGTTTATTGCCACGCTCGCGGGCCTCGCGATGCTCCGCGTGCTGCAGACGGCATTTGCCGCTTCGTTCGGCGGTCGCTTCAGTTTCGGCGCGCTGGTCTGCTTCCTGGTGACCGTCGCCGACGTGCCGATCCTGCACATCGGCGCGCCGTTCTGGGGACTGGTGTTTGGCCTCCTGGTTTCGCTGACGCTGGAACGCGACAACCGCCCGCAACGCAATTGAGGTAGCCTCGGACGATGACTGCGCACGGCCGCTTTCGGCTCGAGATCCTTGCCGGATGCGGGGTCCTCGCGCTCGCGCTGTGGGGGCTGATCGCGATGCTGGTGTACCAGGCGTACCAGCAGAGCGTGGACGGCGCGGTCAGCGAGGGCCGCAACCTTGCGCGTACGCTCGCCGAGTACCAGGACTCCTCCACGCGCGCCATCGACCTTTCGCTGCGGCAGCTGCGCGAGCACTGGTTGCGCGATCCCGCCGGCTTCGACCGCGCGGTCGCGCAGCACGAGGAGTACCTGAAGCAGGAGCGGGTGATCCAGGTCGCGGTGATGGACCGCGACGACTGGTCGCGCTACAGCCGCCTGCCGCAGCGCGAGCCGATCAACTTTTCCGACCGCGAGTACATCCAGGCGGTGAAGCGCCGCGGCACGGACGAGCTCGTCATCAGCGAGCCGGTGATGGGGCGGATCACGAAGCAGTGGGCGATCCAGTATGTCCGCCCGCTGCTGGACGCGGAGCAGCGCTATGCCGGCGCGATCGTGGTGGCGGTGCCGCCGCCCGCGCTGGAGCTGGTGCTGCGCGACATCGACCTCGGGCCGCACGGCATCATCCTGCTTGCCCGCGGCGACGGCGCGATCCTCGCGCGCACCGGAGGGCTCGAGGCGGCGCGGGACGTGACGCTGGCGGGCTGGCCCGGGATCGATGCCAGCGGCCCGTCGAGCGGGCACTTCCGCGGGGCCAGCCGGGTCGACGGCCTCGAGCGCTTCTTCGCGTACCGCCGGCTGTCGAACTATCCGCTCACGGTTTACGTCGGCTTGGACGTCGACGCCGCGCTCGCGCCTTACCATCGGAACCGCAATCCGCTGCTCGCCGGTGGCGTGCTGGCGACCGTGCTGCTCGCTGCGGTTGCGCTGCTGTGGGTCGCGCGCGCAGAGGAGCGGGCGCGCTTTGCCGGCGAGCGCGAGCGCCTGATGCTCGAATTGCACGACAGCAGCATCCAGTCGATCTACGCCATCGGCCTGACGCTCGAAGCGGCGCGCAGGCGGCTGGGCAGCGACCCGGCGCAAGCCGAGCGCTCCATTGCCGACGCAGGCGCGAATCTCAACCTGGTGATCCAGGACCTGCGCGCGTTCATCACCGCCGAGCGGCGCGCCCCGTATTCGGAGAGCGAGTTCATGGCGGAAGTGCGGCGCATGCTGCCGCCGGCGGGCGAGGGCCCGCGCTTCTCGGTCGAAATCGATCCCGTGGTCGTTGCGGGTCTGAAGCCGCAGCAGGCAGTGCATCTGCTGCGAATCGCGCGGGAGGCGATCAGCAACGTCGTGCGCCACGCGGGTGCGCGCGCGGCGCGCCTTTCCCTCCAGCGGCAAGGCGAGCGCGTCCGGCTGGAGATCAGCGACGACGGCGTAGGCCTCGGCGCGCAGGCCGACGAGCGCCACGGCATGGGCCTGCACCACATCGAGGCGCGCGCGCGCAAGCTGCGCGGGCGTGCGCAACTCGAGGGGACGCCGAACCGCGGTACGCGCATCGCGGTGGAGTTTCCGCAGCGCGCATGATCCGCTTGCTGATCGTCGACGACCACGAGGTGGTGCGCGCCGGACTGCGCGTCCTGCTCGGTGCGGTCGAAGGCCTCGAGATCGTGGGCGAGGCGGGCACCGTGGCCGAAGCGGTGCGCGAGGCCGCGCGCCTTGCGCCCGCGGTGATCCTTATGGACCTGCGCCTGCCCGACGGTACCGGCCTCGACGCCTGCCGCGAGATCCTTTCGAGCGCGCCGGGAATGCGCATCCTCTTCCTCACCTCGTACTCGGACGAGCAGGCCGTCATGTCCACGGTGCTCGCGGGCGCGGCCGGCTACGTGCTGAAGGACATCGGCTCGCAGGGGCTGGTCGGGGCCATCCGCGACGCGGCCGCGGGGCGCCCGACCCTCGACCCGCGCATCACCGAGCCGGTGATCGGCCGGGTGCGGCACGCCGAGGCGCTGTCGGTGCAGGAGCGCCGGGTGCTCGAGCTCGTGGTGCAGGGCAGGACCAACAAGGAGATCGCCGGCGCGCTGGCGCTCAGCGACAAGACGGTCAAGAACTACCTGAGCAACGCCTTCCAGAAGCTCGGCATCTCGCGCCGCGGCCAGGCCGCCGCGATTTTCGGCACCGGCCGCATCGGCTCCGAGTAGGGCTGTTCGGCCCTAACGATCCGGCCGGCATTCCGGCATAGTCCCGCCGGTGAATAACATCGTGTACTCGCGCGCCCTCGAGCGTGCTGCCGAGATCCTCGGCGGCACCGACGCGCTGCGCGCCTATCTCGACGTGTCCACCGTGGAGCTGAGCGCCTGGATCAGCGGCGAAGCGAAGCCGCCCGACCGCGTGTTCCTGCGCGTAGCTGACCTGCTCAGCGAAAGGCAGCTCCAGAGCCTGCAGCAGCGCGCAAACTCGCCCTAGCGCGCGCCGCGCGCATGGTTTCGCGCATGGTTTAATTGCTCCATGCGCGCCCTGGTCGCCTGCTGTCTGCTCGCCTTGTCCGGCATGGTTTCCGCGCAGGGCGACTACCCAAGCCGGCCGATCCGGCTCATCGTCACGGTACCGCCGGGCGGCGCCGCGGATTTCATCGCGCGCCTGATCGGCGGCAAGGTGTCCGAAGCGCTCGGGCAGCCGGTGCTGGTCGAGAACCGGGGCGGCGCGGGCGGCACGATTGCCGCGGACGCGGTGGCGAAGGCGGCGCCGGACGGCTACACGCTGCTCCAGAACTCGATCACGACGCACGGCGTCGGCCCGCATCTCTATTCGAAGCTGCCGTACGACCCAGTCAAGGACTTCGCTGCGGTATCCGGACTCGCGCTGCTGCCGCTCGTGATGGCGGTGAACGCCGAGCTCCCGCTCAAGAGCGTCGATGATGTCGTTTCCTCGTCAAGAAAGAACAGCCTCAACTTTGCGTCGTCCGGCAACGGCGGCGCGCCGCACATGGCCGCGGAGCTCTTCAAGAGCGTGACCGGCGCCTCGCTCACACACGTGCCTTATAAGGGGAGCGGGCCGGCGGTCGCCGACCTGGTCGGCGGCCGGGTGCAGATCATGTTCGACGCGCCGCCTTCGCTGATTGCGCATATCCGCAGCGGCAAGCTGCGCGTGCTCGCCGCCGCCAGCGCGCAGCGCAACCGCCTGCTGCCCGAGGTGCCCACCTTCGCCGAGCTCGGGCATCCCAAGGTCGCGGTTTCACTTTGGTATGGCCTGCTCGCGCCGGCCGGTACGCCGACACCGGTCATTCAGAGATTGAACCGGGAAGTCTCGAGGGCGCTGGATGCGCCCGACGTGCGCGAGCGGCTGGAAGCGCAAGGCGCCGAGCCGATGCCCGGCACGCCGGAGGCCTTCGCCGCTTTCATGCGGGACGAGATGGCGAAATGGGCGCCGGTGGTGAAGCAGGCAGGAGTAAAGCTCGACTGACTGCAGCGCTGGCCACGTTTCTCGCGGCTTCGCGCTGGGGGGACATCCCGCCCGCCATCCGCCGCGAAGGAAAGCGCGCGATCCTGAACATCGCGGGCTGCGTGCTCGCCGGGCGTGACGACCCCGCGCTGAAGATCCTGCGCGGCGTTTTCCCTGGCGAGCCGGCGCTGCTCGACGCGGCCGCCGCGACCGCGCACGATTACGACGACACGCACCTGCCGACCGTGATACACGCGACGCCGCCGCTTGCCGGCGCGCTTTTCTCGCTCGCCAAGTCGCATCGGGTGAGCGGCGCCCAGTTCCTGCACGCCTTCGTTCTGGGGATGGAGACGAGCTGCCGCCTGGGAAATGCAGTCACCCCCGGGCACTACGAGCGCGGCTGGCACATCACGAGCACCTGCGGCGTGTTCGGCGCGGCGGTGGCCGCCGGAAAGATCCTCGGGCTGAGCGAAGCGCAATTCGCCCATGCCATCGGGCTGGCGGCTACCCAGGCCGCGGGGCTGGTCGAAGTTCTGGGCAGCATGGCGCGCGTGCTGAACGCCGGCTTCGCGGCGCGCAATGGGCTCGCCGCGGCGCAGCTCGCCGCGGGCGGCTTCCAGGGCCCGGCGCAGCCCCTGGAAGGCCGGCGCGGGTTCCTCAGTGTGTTCGGGGGGCGAAACGATGCTAGGCAAGTAACAGACGGGCTAGGGCAGCGCTGGGAGCTCACGCGTGTCGCGTACAAGCCCTATCCCTGCGGCGTCGTCTTGCACGCTCTCGTCGATGCGTGTCTGGAACACCAAGAACACCTGAAGGGGGCCGAAAGGATCGTCGTCGCGCTCAACCCCCTCGCGGTCGAGCGCGCCGATCGTCCGGAACCGCGCGATGCCATCGAGGCGCGGCTGAGTGCGCATCACGCGGTCGCGGCGGCAGCGCTTCGCGGGCGCGCCGGGCTCGCCGAGTTCAGCGACGCCGCTGCAGTGGATCCGGCGCTGCAGGCGTTCCGCAGGCGCGTGCGCGTCGTCGCCGACGAGCGGCTCGACAAGATGGCGGCCTTGATCAGGACCGGCGGCCCGGAAATCCGCGCGAACGCGTCCAGACCAATGGACGACGCGAGGATCGAAGCCAAGCTGCGCGAGCTCGCGGGGGCGCGAGCGGGGGAGTGGATGCGCTTCGTAGACTCGCTCGAGTCCAGCGCGAAGGTTTCGTTACCGGACTGAGTTCGGAGTGAAGCGGTCCACAGGCCGCGCGTGCATTTTCTGACAGTTGCTAAGATCAAAAAAACGTATTTAAATTAACCACCTCGCGGACGAATCTAAGAACTTACGAGAGGGGGAGCTCGGGGGGAACACCGAGCCCGATTTCACAGCCGGTCGGCACGCCAGACGAGACGCAGGCCCGTCGGCAGCCTGACCGGCTTTTCATTTCAGCTAGCGGCTTGCGCCGGCCTGCTCCAGCGCCGCCTGTGCGCCCTCGGTGTCGCCGCGCGCACGGCGGGCCTCGGCGATCAGCCGCCAGTTGTCGGCCCGCAGCCCCCGGTCGTCGCCCGCCCAGGAGTTGGAGCGCGCGGCCACGCTCTCGGCCTGCGCGAACTGGCCCTGCTTCAGGCGCACGCGCGCCAGCTCCTGCCATAGGCGCGGGTTGCGGGGCTCGATGCGCAACGCCCGCTCGAGCGACGCGGCGGCGCCGGTGAGGTTTCCCGACGCAGCCTCGGCGCGCGCGCTATCCATCAGGCCGGCGATCGCGACGGTTTCCTTGTGTGCCGGCGGCGCCGGCGTGGCCGGGGGTGGCGCCGGCGGCTCACCGGGCTTTGGCTCTGGCGTAGGCGGCGTGGCGCAGCCCGCGAGTACCGCGAGCAGAAGGAAGACGAATTTCATCGACGGAACAGACGGTCCAGCCAGTTCTTGGCGCGTTCGACCGATTTTTCCACGACTTCGACCGCGGCATCCATCGTGCCGGAGCAGGGCGCGCGCTCCTGCGGAGCCGATCCCTGAACGAAGGGAACCTCGGCGGCGCCGGGACAGCTCGTGCCGCCGCGCAGCCCGGTCTGCGGATCGATCAATACCAGCTCCACGCGCTCGGGCTTGGCGAGCGCGAGCGGCTCGGGCGCGAGCACGGCCATCATGTCGCCCCAGATCGGCAGCGCGGCGGCCGCGCCGGACAGGCGCGCGGCGCGATTGTCGTCGTAGCCGATCCAGACGATGCCGAGCCGGTCGCCGGTGAAGCCGGCGAACCAGGCGTCGCGCTGCTCGTCGGTGGTCCCGGTCTTGCCCGCAACCGCGATTTCCGGCGGCAGGAAGTGCTTCATGCTCTGTCCCGTGCCTTCGCGCACCGCGTCCTGCATCGCGGCGGTAAGCAGGTAGATCGGCTCGGCCGCGAACACCTGCTCGACCGCGAGCGGGTAGCGTGTGAGCGGCCGGCCCTCCTGCGTGGTGACCTCGCGGATCGCGCGCAGCGGCGAGCGGAATCCGCCGCTCGCGATGGTCTGGTACATCTGCGCGACTTCGAGCGGCGAGAGCTCGACCGCGCCGAGCAGCGTCGAAGCGAAGGGGCGCAGCGGGCGCTCGACGCCGAGGCGGCGCACGTTGTCGAGCACGCGCTCGATGCCCAGCTCGGTGCCCAGGCGCGCGGCCGCCGCGTTGTAGGACTGCGCCAGCGCAGTCCTCAGCGGCACCATGCCGTGGAACTTCTTGTCGTAGTTCGCCGGCTGCCAGTCGGGCGCGCCGCGGCTCTTCCACACGAATGGGCCGTCGTCGATCTGTGTCAGGAGGGTGTAGCGCGCCGGCTCGCTCAGGGCCGTCAGGTAGATCGCCGGCTTCAGAAGCGAGCCGATCGGCCGCGCGGCGTCGAGCGCGCGGTTGTAGCCGCGGTAGCGCGGATCGCGCCCGCCGACGAGCGCCTGCACCTCGCCGCTTTGCGGATCGGTGACCACGACCGCGCCTTCCAGCCCCGGCTGCGCTCCGAAGCGCTTCTCCTTGTCGAACTGCGCGAGCCGCTTGGCGAGCGCGGTCTCCGCCGACTCCTGCACGCGCGGGTCGAGCGTGGTGAAGATGCGCAGCCCTTCCGAGCGCAGGTCGGCCTCGTCGTAGTCGCGCCGCAGCTGCCGGTGCACGAGCTGCAGGAACGCGGGGTAGGGCGTGGTGCCCATGCCGGCCTTCTTGCTTACGTTGAGCGGGCTGCCGCGCGCCGAGGCGTATTCGTCGGACGTGATGCCTTTCTGGTCGCGCGTCTCGCGCAGCACGAAGTTGCGCCGCTCGAGCGCGCGCTGCGGGTGGCGGTAAGGGTCGTAGTGCGCCGGGCCGCGGATCATGCCGACGAGCAGCGCCGACTCGGGCACGCTCAGCTGCCCCACTTCCTTGCCGAAATAGAACTGCGCCGCGAGGCCGACGCCGTGGATCGCGCGGTCACGGTCCTGGCCGAAATAGATTTCGTTGAGATAGGTCTCGAGGATCTCGTTCTTGTCGTAGTGCAGCTCGAGCAGCACCGCCATCACCAGCTCGGTGCCCTTGCGCTGGATCGTGCGCTCCGGCGTGAGGAAGAAGTTCTTGACCAGCTGCTGGGTGATCGTGCTGCCGCCCTGCACGCGGTCGGAGAACACGCTGCGCGCGGCGCGCGCCAGGCCGCGCACGTCGAATCCGGCATGGGTGAAGAAGCTGCGGTCTTCGACCGCGATCAGCGTCTGGACGAAATGCTTGGGCACGTCGGCGAGCCGCACCAGGATCCGGTCCTCGTTGCCCGCCGGATAGATGCCGCCGATCGCGAGCGGCTCGAGCCGCGCGAGCGCGAGCTCGGCGCCGGCCGTATCGCGCAGCGAGGCGACCTTGCCCTGGTCGAATACCACGCTGACGCGTTTCGCCGGCTGCTTGCCGTCCCAGAAGACGAACGGGCGCAGCGCGATCTCGAGCGAATTGTCCTTCTTGGAATACCAGCCGGCGTCGCCCTCAGGCGGCGCTTCGCGGTAGCCAAGGCTGCGCAGCTCGTCCTCGACGTCGGCCTGCGGGATGCGCAGGCCGGCATGTAGCTCGAGCGGGCGCGCGTAGATTCGCGCCGGCAGCGCGAAGCGCCGGCCCTCGAACTCGCTCCTTACGCGGATATCCAGGTACAGCGTGAAGCTCGCCGCCAGCAGCGTGACGGCAAGGAACGAGTACCAGACGAT
>DASRIR010000311.1:0-2472 GCA_035649875.1 Burkholderiales bacterium
GAGCTGCCGAAGACCCTCGGCCAGCAGGTCATCGTCGACAACCGGCCCGGCGGCAACACCATCATCGGGACCGAGATGGCGGCGAAGTCGCCGCCCGACGGCTATACCCTGTTCGGCGCGGCGCTGCCGTTTTCCGTCATCCAGAGCCTGTACAAGACGTCGTTCGACGTAACGAAGGACTTCGCGCCGATCACCCTGGCCGGCGTGACGCCCAACCTCCTGGTCGCGAATCCGGGCGTGCCGTTCAACGACGTGAAGGGGCTCATCGCCTACGCCAAGACGAATCCGGGCAAGCTGAACTACGCGTCGACCGGCAACGGCACCTCGAACCATCTTTCGTTCGAGCTGTTCAAGGCGATGACCGGCACGCAGGTGACGCACGTGCCTTACAAGGGCAGCGCGCCCGCGGTGACCGACCTGATCGCCGGGCAGGTGCAGGTGATGTTCGACAACACGCCGAACGTGCTGCCGCACGTGAAGGCGGGAAAGTTGAAAGCGCTCGCGGTCTCTTCGAAAACGCGCTCGGCGTTCGCCCCCGAGATTCCGACGGTCGACGAAGCCGGCGTTCCCGGCTACGAAGTCGGCGTCTGGTTCGGCGTGCTGACCGTGGCGGGGACACCGCCGGACATCGTCAGGCGCCTCAACGCGGAGATGGTGAAGATCCTCACCTCGCCCGAGGTGAGGCAGCGCATCGCGAATTCCGGCGTCGATGTGGTCGCCGGGTCGCCGGAGCAGTTCAGCGCCTTCCTCAAATCCGAGGTGGCACGCTGGGCCAAGGTCATCCAGGAAGCCGGCATCAAGGCCGACTGACGTGGCGCGCAAGCCGATCCGCTCCGAGCTCGGCTGGTCGACCGCCGACCGGATCGTCGTGCGTGGCAAGGACCTGCCGGGAGAGATCCTCGGCACGCTGAACCTCGGCGACATGGCGTTCTTCGAGCTCACCGGCCGCGTACCCGCTCCGAAGGAGTCGGCGCTGTTCAACGCCATGGCGGTAACGCTGGTGGAGCACGGCGTCACCCCTAGCGCCCTCGCCGCGAGGCTGACTTTCCTGGGCGCGCCGGAAGCGATGCAGGCGGCCGTAGCAGCCGGCCTCTGCGGACTGGGCAGTGTCTTCGTGGGCTCAATGGAGGGCGCCGCGAAGATGCTGTCTGAAGCAGTGGCGCGTGGCGACGATGCCCAACAGGTGATTTCACAGCAAAAGCGCATACCCGGTCTCGGCCACCACTTGCACAAGCCGATCGATCCGCGCGCCGTCCGCCTGTTCGAGATCGGGCGCGAAACCGGCTTCTATGGCAAGCATTGCGCCCTGATGGAGGCTATCGGCAAGGAGAAGGGGATGGTGGTCAACGCCACGGGCGCGATCGGCGCGCTCGCGTGCGAGCTCGGCCTCGACTGGCGCGCGGTGCGCGGCATCGGTGTCATGGCGCGCGCTGTCGGCCTGGTGGGCCACCTGCTCGAGGAGTCGCGCGAACCGATGGCCGAGACCATCTGGCACGACGTGGAAGAGCAGGCGACCAAGCACATCCGCAAGACATGAACCTGGCGCGCGACAATTTCCCCGAGCTGCGCGACGCGGTGCGCCAGCTTTGCAGCCAGTTCGATTCGGCGTACTGGCAGAAGATCGACGAGCAGCGCGCCTACCCCGAGACCTTCGTCGAGGCGCTGACCAAGGCGGGCTGGATGTCGGCGCTGATCCCCGAGGAATACGGCGGCTCCGGCCTGTCGCTCACCGAAGCCTCGGTGATCATGGAGGAGGTGACGCGCTCCGGCGGCAACGCGGGCTGCTGTCATGGGCAGATGTACAACATGAACACCCTGCTGCGCCACGGCTCGGCGCCGCAGAAGCAGAAGTACCTGCCGAAGATCGCGAGCGGCGAGCTGCGCCTGCAGTCGATGGGCGTCACCGAGCCGGGTGCAGGCACCGATACCACGAAGATCAAGACCGTGGCGGTGAAGAAAGGCGACCGCTACGTGGTGAACGGCCAGAAGGTGTGGACCTCGCGGCTGCAGCATTCGGAGCTCATGATTCTGCTGGCGCGCACCACTCCGCTTTCTGAAGGAAAGAAGAAATCGGAAGGGATGTCTATCTTTCTGGTCGAAACCAAGAGCAAGGGGCTGGACGCGCGTCCCATCCGCAACATGGTGAACCACGAAACGAATTCGCTGTTCATCGACAACCTGGAGATTCCGGCGGAGAACCTGATCGGCGAGGAAGGCAAGGGCTTCCGCTACATCCTCGACGGGCTGAATGCGGAGCGCATCCTGATCGCCGCCGAGTGCATCGGCGACGGCTACTGGTTCACCGACAAGTCGTGCTCCTACGCGAAGGAGCGCGTGGTGTTCGACCGCCCCATCGGGCAGAACCAGGGCATCCAGTTCCCGATCGCCGAGGCTTACATGGAGATCGAGGCGGCCAACCTCATGCGCTACAAGGCCGCGTCGCTGTTTGATGCGCACAAGCCGTGCGGCGCG
>DASRIR010000312.1:0-21009 GCA_035649875.1 Burkholderiales bacterium
AGTGGAAGGAAATGCAGGGCACGCTTCACCCGGTCGTCGTCTGCCGCGAAGTGCAGAAGCTCCTCGCCGCGCCCGACGCGGTCTTCGTCAGCGACGGCGGTGAATTCGGCCAATGGGCGCAAGCCTGCCTCGAGGCGCCGCGCCGGATCATCAACGGCCCGGCGGGCTCGATCGGCTCGGCGCTGCCATTCGCGGCGGCGGCGAAGCTGGCCTTCCCGCATGCGCCGGTCGTCGCGCTGCTTGGCGACGGCACGCTCGGCTTCCATCTGTCGGAGGTCGACACTGCGGTGCGCTACGGCCTGCCGTACGTGGCGGTGGTGGGCAACGATGCCTGCTGGAACGCCGAGTATCAGATCCAGCTTCGTGCCTACGGCGAAGCACGCGCGCACGGCCTCGACCTGCTGCCGACGCGCTACGGCGCGGTCGCCGCCGCGCTCGGTGCGCACGGGGAGGACGTTTTGTCGGTTGAGCAGCTGACTGGCGCCCTCGAACGCTCGATGAGTGCGAGAAAGCCAGCGCTGGTCAACGTGATGATCGAGCGCGCGGCGGCGCCGCGCTACTAGGTCGCTTCCATCCCGGGCTGCCGCGGCGCGGGCTTCGGCTGCGGCCGGCGCGCCGGCTTCGCCTCGACGAACAGCCGCACTTCGCGCATCGCGTCGCCCTTGCGGTTGTCGAGCATCACGTAATAGGTGCCGCTGACGGGAATGCTGACGCGGAAGCTCAGGCTGCGTTCCGTACTGCCGCTGAAAGTGGCCTTCAGGCCGTTGGGAAGCGCTCGGCCTCGCCCTCGCGCGCGAGGATCACCCGGATCGGTCCCGAAGTCTCGACGCGCACGCGCAGCGACGCGCCCTGCGTCAGTCCCTTCAGCCGCAACGCGCGCCACTTCTCGGCGGGCACCTCGGCGCTGAGCTCGGCTTCTGCGGCTAACGCGCTCGCGGCAGCCGCAAGCACGAGCGCAGCGAGCAGCTTCATTGCTACAGCTTGAAAATGCGCTGCGCGTTGCCGCCGCGCACCTGGTGCCGCACGTCGCCGGGAAGCGCATCGACGCGCGACAGGCACCCGGCCATGTCGCCGATCGTGTGCGGGTAGTCCGAGCCGTAGAGCACGTTGTCCGGCCCGCACACCGAGACGCACATCTCGAGCACGTCCTGGCGGAACACCACGCTGTCGACGTAGATGCGGCGCATGTAGTTGCGCGGCGGCTCGGCGGTCTTCGAGCGCGCGGCGGGGATGTTGTCCCAGCAGATGTCGAGACGCCCGATCAAGTAGGGCAGCGCGCCGCCGCCGTGCGACGCAATCAGCTTCAGGTTCGGGAAGCGGTCGAAAAACCCGTCGTAGATGCAGCGCGCCACCGCGAGCGAGGTGTCGAAGGTGAAGCCGATCGGCGCAGTGAGCTGGAACTCGTGCAGGCCGAGCTGCCCGGTGCCCGGCGGCGCGCTTGGGTGGACGAGCACCGGCAGCGCGCGTCGGTCTATTTCTTGCCAAATCCTTTCGAAAGACTTGTCGGTCAACGCCTTGCCGGCGATGTTGGCGAGCACCATCACACCGACCGCGCCGTTGTCGCAGGCGCGCTTCAACTCCTCGAGCGCGAGCTTCTCGTGCTGCCAGGGGAGCGACGCGAACCAGCGGATGCGCTCGGGCCAGGTTCTCTGCGCTTTCGCCATGTCGTCGTTCGCGACGCGCGCGGCTTTCAGGCTGACCTCGGCGCTGCCCCAGAACACGTTCGGGCAGGTAAGCGAAGTGACGGCGATGTCGACGCGCGCCTTGTTCATGTTGGCGATGCGCGCTTCCCAGTCGAACATGTTCGGCACGGGCGTCATGAACGGCGCGCCGTCGAGATGGATCGCGCGCAGGCCGCCGCTCACGGTCTTCAGGGTGTAGCTCGGGCCGCCATGCTGCTCGAGCAGCGCCACCCACTCGTTGGTGAGCATGTGGGTGTGGACGTCGATTACCGGGCTAGGCATCCTGCTTTCGGTCATTCGAGCTTCACTCCCGCCGCCTTGATCACCTCGGCCCATTTCTTCGTTTCCGCACGGATGAAAGCGGCGAATTCCTGCGGGCTGTTGGTGAACGGCTCGGCGCCCGCGGCGAGCGCGCGCTCGCGGATCTCCGGCACCGAGAGGGCGGCCTTGATCTCCGAATTGAGTTTCTGGATCAATTCGCTCGGTGTCCCGGCCGGTGCCACCGTGCCGAACCAGCCCACGGCCTCGTAGCCAGGCAGGCCCGCTTCCTCGAAAGTCGGAACTTCGGGCGCGGCCTGGATGCGCTGCTTCGCGGTCACCGCGAGCGCGCGGATCTTTCCCGCCTTCACGTTGGCGATCGCAGAGGGCACGTCGACCACGCCGAGCGGAACCTGGCCGCCCAGCACGTCGGCCGCGACCGGCCCGCTGCCCTTGTAGGGAACGCCCTGCACGCGGACCTTGGCCATCATGTTGAAGAGCTCGCCCGCGAGGTGCATGGTCGAGCCGTTGCCGCCGTAGCCGTAGGAAAGCCCGCCGGGCTTCGCTCGCGCGCTTTCGATCAGTTCTTTCAACGAAGCCGGCTGGGAAGGGTGCGCGACGAGGAAGAAGGGGATCATCGCGAGCATCGAGACCGGCGCCAGATCCTTCTCGACGCTGTAGGGCATCGTCGGATAGAGGCTGACGTTGGACGAGAGCGCGCCGGCCGCTGCGAGGCCGATGGTGTAGCCGTCGGGCGCCGCCTTCGCCACCGCGTCCACGCCCAGCATGCCGCCCGCCCCCGGCCGGTTCTCGACCACGACCGGCTGGCCGAGCCGCTCGCTCATGCGCGGGGCGATCGCGCGCACGATGAGGTCGGAGCTTCCGCCGGGCGGGAAGCTGACGATGAAGCGGATCGGCTTGGACGGATAAGGCTGCGCAAGCGCCGCGGGCGCGCCGAGCGCAAGGAGAAGAAGCGCGATGAATCGGACCATCAATCCTCTTTCCTGGAAAAAGTCAGTGTAGGCGCGCGGCACGCAGGAAGTCGAGCAGCAGCTCGACGGTTTTCTCAGGCTGCTCCTGCTGCACCCAGTGGCCGGCGCCGGGCACGAGATGGCAGCCGCGCATGCGCGTGCAGGCTGCGGATTGCATGCGCTCGAAATCGCCCGGCTTCTGGTAGATGCCCCAGTCGGCGGCGCCGGCGACGTACATCGAAGGCACGTCGATCGTGCCGCCAGCGAGCGCGCGCAGCGACGCCGAGTGCTCGGCGCTGGTGGCGCAGCGGTACCACTGCAGCCCGCCCTGGAATCCGTTCGCCTCGAACGCATCCGCGTACACCGAGAGCTCCGCGTCGGTGAGCCACGACGGCTCGCGTTGCGGAAGCTCGGGCGCCACGGTCTGCGCCATGTCTTCGTCGAGACGCATGACGTAGTACGTCGGCAGCTTCGCAAGCTCGGCTGCGCTCCACGAGGCCAGCGGGTAGGGGCGGTTGTCCGGCCAGTCGGCGCTCTTCACGTGGTAGTAAGCGCGCAGGAAAGCGCGTACGCCCTGCGCGCAGCGCCGCATGTCGGCGTCGGCCTCCCGCGTCGAGTAGTACCACTGGTAATGCTTGCGCCCGAGTGCCGCGAGCTCAACGTGGATGCGCGGATCCACGGGCTTCGCGGGCGGGCCGCCAAAGGGCGCGCTCATCAGCACCACCGAGCGGAATACATCGGGCCGGGTAAGCGCGCAGTAGGCGGCGAGCGGCGAGCCGAAATCGTGGCCGACGACGTGACAGGCTTTGACGTGAAGGACCGAGAGCAACATCAAGCAATCCTCCACCAGATTCAGCATGCGAAAGGACGCGACATCGCCGTCGTAGCGCTGGTCCCAGCCGGTGGTCTTGCCGTAGCCGCGCAGGTCCGGCGCGAGCACGTGATAGCCGGCGCCGGCGAGCGCCGGGATCACCTTGCGCCAGCTGTAGGCGAGCTCGGGAAAGCCGTGCAGCAGCAGCACGCACGGCTGCCCGCGCGTCCCCGCCTCGAGCGCGTGGACCTTGAGTCCGTTGACGTCCGGTATGAAGATCGAGTTCGAATTCGGGGTCAGGGCCACGACTCGTTTTCACATACGCAAGAACAAGTCGTAGCCCTGACCCCGAATTCGGCTAGCCGTCAGCGATGCTGTTTTCGAGCACGCCCACCTTGTCGATCTCGATCTCGACCTTGTCGCCGGGCTTCATCCAGACCGGAGGCGTGCGGCGCGCGCCTACGCCGCCCGGCGTGCCGGTGACGATCACGTCTCCCGGGGCGAGCGTGGTCCAGGTCGAGACGTATTCGAGGATCTTCGGGATCCGGAAGATCATCTGCTGGGTGTTGGCGTGCTGCATGCGCTCGCCGTTCAGGCGGCAGCTGAGCGTGAGCACGGTGTCCGGCGGGATCTCGTCGGCGGTCACCATCCACGGGCCGAAGCCGCCGGTGCGCGCGAAGTTCTTGCCCGCGGTCCACTGGACGGTGTGGCGCTGCCAGTCGCGCACCGAGCCGTCGTTGTAGCAGCTGTAGCCGGCGATGTGGCTCCAGGAATCCTTCTGCGAGATGCGGCGGCCGACCTTGCCGATGATGAGCGCGATCTCGGCCTCGAAATCGAGATGCGTCGACTCGCGCGGGCGCACGATCGGCTGGCGGTGGCCGACCTGCGACTCGGGCAGCCGCAGGAAGATCGCCGGCTGCTCGGTGTTGTCGCGCCCGGTCTCGGCCACGTGCTCCTGGTAGTTGAGGCCCACGCAAACGATCTTGTCCGGGTTGGGAATCACCGGCAGCCAGGTGATGTCGCTCTCCTTATAGTCCGGCGCCTCCGACGCGTACTTCTTCGCCTGGTCGAGGCCGTCGCCCGAGATCAGCGCCTTCAGGTCGGGGAACTGATTGCCTAGGTAGCGCCGCAGGTCGACAATGCCCTTGCCGGTGACGGCGCCGTAGCTGGCGCCCTGCGCAGTCGTGAAACTAGCGAGCTTCATAACGAGATGACCTCGGTTCCGGAGTTTTCGTTCAGCCACATGGGGATCTTCGTGACCGACCCCGCGCGGATGGAAGATTTTTACACAAGCGTGCTGGGTTTTGCGGTGACCGACAGAGGCACGCTCGAAACCCCACGCGGTCCGGTGGACCTCGTGTTTCTGAGCCGAGATCCGCGCGACCACCACCAGATCGTGCTCGCCGCCGGCAAGCCGGCGGACAGCGGCTTCAATCCGATCAACCAGATCTCCTTCCGCATGGCGGACCTCGCCGGGCTGCGCGAGATGCACCGGCGGCTGGAAACGGAAGGCGTGAAGGAGCTTGCGCCGGTGTCGCACGGCAACGCGCTCTCGGTGTACTTCAAGGACCCCGAAGGCAACCGCATCGAGCTCTTCATCGACACGCCGTGGTACGTCGAGCAGCCGGTGCGCGTGCCGCTCGACCTGAAGCTGCCGGAAGCCGAGCTCTGGGCGTGGGCCGAGCGCGATGCGCGCAAGCGCCCCGGCTTCCAGCCGGTCGAAGAATGGCGCGCCGACCTTAGGAAGAAACTGACGGCGAAACCACCGCGATCGCGCTGATCTCGACCAGGAACTCGGGCGAGGCGAGCCGGTTCACCTCGACCGTGGTCGAGGCCGGCGGCGTCGAGCGGAAGAACTGGCGGCGCACCTTGTTGACGCGCTCGCTGTCGCCGATGTTGCGCAGGTGCACGTCCACGCGGCAAACGTCGTCGAGCGTGCCGCCCGCGGCCTCGAGCGCGCACCTGATGTTCTCGCACGCCTGGCGCGTCTGCTCCTCGACGTCGCCGATACCCGCGATCTTGCCGTCGGCACGGCGCGCGGTCATGCCCGAAACGAACACCAGCACGCCCTTCGCCTGCACCGCCACCGCCTGGGAAAAATGGCCGCCCGGATCGACCAGTTTGCTGCTGCGGATCTGCTGCTTCGGCATCAGGCGCTAGAGTACACTGGGCCGAGAGGAGGAAGCCATGCGGAAGCTGCTCGCCGTACTTGCTCTCGTTCCCGGCCTCGCTCTCGCGCAGGCCTATCCCGCCAAGCCGGTGCGCATGATCGTGCCATTCCCGCCTGGCGGAACGACCGATCTCATCGCGCGCATCGTGCAGCCGCGCTTCCAGGAGTTCCTCGGACAGAGCGTGCTGATCGAGAACCGCGCCGGCGCCGGCGGCTCGGTCGGCGCCGCCGAGGTCGCGAAGGCCGCGCCCGACGGCTACACGCTGCTCATGGTGTTCGACACGCACGCGGTGAACCACCACATCTTCAAGATGGCGCCCGATCCGTTCAAGGAGTTCGAGCACATCAGCCTGATGGTGACCTCGCCGAGCGCGTTCGTCGCCGTGACCAGCTTCGCGCCGAGCAACATGCGCGAGATCGTGGCCTACGCCAAGGCCAATCCCGAGAAGGTCACCTACTCCACCCCGGGCTCGGGCAGCTCGAACCACCTCGCGGCGCTGCTCTTCGAGCAGCACGCCGGCGTCCGCCTCACGCATGTCGCCTACAAGGGCGGCGGCCCGATGGTCCAGGCGCTGCTCGGGCAGCAGGTGCACATCACGTTCCTCTCGATGCCGCTGATCCTGCCGCACATCAAGTCGGGCAAGGTGAAAGCGATCGCGACCGGCGGCAAGACACGGGCGGCGCAGCTGCCCGACGTGCCCACGTTCTCGGAAAGCTATCCCGGCTTCGAGCAGATCTCGTGGTTCGGCATCCTCGCGCCCAAGGGCGTGTCGAAGGACGTGCTGACGAAAGTCCAGCGCGAAATGACGCGCACACTGCGCGCGCCCGACGTGGCGCAGCGCCTCACCGAGCAGGGATTCGACATCGTCGCCAGCGGGCCGGAGGAATTTCTCAAGTTCGTGCAGGCCGAGTCCGACAAGCTCGGCAAGCTCATCCGCGACAATAAGATCGTCGCGGAGTGAAAAGCTTCGTCTACAACGGCCTCCCGGCGCGAGTGGTTTTCGGCGCGGGGGCGCTGTGCAAGTTGCCGGACGAGCTCGCCCGCTTGGGTGCGAAACGCGCGCTCGTTCTCTCAACGCCGGAGCAGAAGGACTCGGCCAATGCGGTCGCCAAGGCGCTGGGAGGACATTGCGTTGGAACCTACGACAAGGCGGTCATGCACGTGCCGATCGACATCGCGGAGGACGCGCGGCGCGTGGCGCGCGAGCTCGGGGCCGACTGCTGCGTCACCGTCGGCGGCGGCTCGACCACCGGCCTCGGCAAGGCGATCGCGCTGACCTCCACGCTGCCGATCCTCGCGGTCCCGACCACCTATGCCGGATCGGAGATGACGCCGATCTACGGCATCACCGAGGGCGGCGCGAAGAAGACCGGGCGCGACGTGCGCGTGCTACCGAAGGCGGTGATCTACGACCCGAACCTGACGCTCAGCCTGCCGCCGGCACTCTCGGCCGCGAGCGGCATGAACGCCATTGCACACGCGGTGGAGGCGATGTATTCGCACGAAGGGAATCCCATCGTTTCGCTGATGGCCGAGGAAGGAATCCGGGCGCTTGCAGATGCGCTTCCCAAGATAAAGGTCGTTCCCTCGGATCTGTCTGCGAGAAGCGATGCGCTCTACGGGGCGTGGCTATGCGGGATCGTCCTCGGCTCGGCCGGCATGGCATTGCATCACAAGCTCTGCCACGTGCTCGGCGGCAGCTTCAACCTGCCGCACGCGGAGACGCATTCGATCGTGCTCCCGCACGCAGTTAGCTACAACTACGACGCGGCGCGCGACGCGATGGGGCGGATCGAAAACGCTCTGGGAGCCGAGAATGCCGCGCGGGGGATCTTCGACCTGGAAAAGAAGCTCGGGCTGCCGCAGCGCCTTGCCGAAATCGGCATGAAAGAGGCCGATCTGGAGCGCGCGGCGCGCATCGCGAGCGAAGCGCCGTACCCGAATCCGCGAAAGGTCGAATTCGGGCCGGTACTCGAACTGTTGAGGGGAGCGTTTGCTGGGTTGCGTCCATAAATGGGCAGCTCCTCGGCGAGCGCGAGCGCCGCTTGAAGCGACAACAGCCGTCATGATAGTCGAGGAGCGGGCGCCGCTTTCAGGCCGGCGGTGAGAATAAACTTCATCGCCTCCTCTCGCGACAAATTTACACACGTCACCGCGCCGCGCGGCACGATCACGGTGTAGCCGCCGACCTGGTAGCTCATCGGCAGGTAGACCGCGACCTCGCCGGCCTTGCCGATGCCCTCGGGCAGATCGCCGAACTCGGAGCGCGTGACGAAGCCGAGCAGCCGCCAGTTCGTCCCCGGGAGCGTCACCGCGACCACCTCCATCGCCGGGCCGTTGTTGCGGCCGAAGAGCGCGATCAGGTCCTTCACCGCGCTGTAGACCGAACGCACCAGCGGCACTGCCAGGAGCGCCGCCTCGGCTGTGCGGAACAGCCGCCTGAACAATACGCCGTGCATCAGCACGCCGACGCCGAACACGATGGCGATCGCGACCACGATGCCGGTGCCGGCGAGGTAGGTCTCGTCGGGCATCAGCCAGCGCAACGGCTTGCCGAACAGCCGGTCGGCCGCCCCGATCAGCCACACCAGCAGGTAAAGGGTGGCGACCGCCGGGATCAGCGTGAGCAGGCCGGTGATGAAAATGCGACCCAGCTTGGGCTTCATGAACCCTCCGTTTTAAGCCATGATCCTCTGGAGACTAGGGGGAAAGCATGATCGCAGTCATCTTCGAATTCACCGCGGCCGACGGACGCTTCGCGGACTACAAGCGGCTGGCCGAAAGCCTGGGCGAGGAAGTGCGCAAGTTCGACGGCTTCATCTCCATCGAGCGCTTCCAGAGCATTTCCGATCCGGCGCGCTTCGTGTCGCTTTCGTTCTGGCGCGACGAGGAAGCGGTGCAGAAGTGGCGCAACCTCCAGATGCACCGCGAGGCGCAGGCGAAGGGGCGCGGCGGCATCTTCAGCGCGTACCGCCTGCGGGTCTGCAGCGTGCTGCGCGATTACGGCATGCGGGAACGCGGCGAGGCGCCCAAGGACAGCCAGCGGGTTCATGGCTGAGGGCGCGCATACCTTCCTCTTCCAGGAGGGCACCTGGCGCGTGGAGGGCGAGCACCGCGACGCCGCCGGCGGGGTATCGCCAGTCGCGGGCGAGAACTCGATCCGGCACGAGCCCGGGCGCTGGCACTTCGAGGCGGTGCTGCGCCTGCGCGGCGACCCGCTGCGCGTCACCCACAACCGCTACCAGATCGAGCCGTTCTCCCCCGGCGCGTCCTCGACCCACTGGAGCTCGAACAACCCGGTGCTCGGCGCGCTGCGCGGGCGCTTCGTGCTCGCCGGCGACGCGATCCTTTCGTCCTACGTGAGCCCGACTTCGCGCTACCGCGGCTTCGAGTGCATCCAGCAGCGCGATGCGCGGCGCTACAGCGTGCGCGGAGCGATGTTCGAGGAAGACAAGCTGATCTCGACCTGGGCGCTCGAGCTCACGCGCATTTAGCGAAGTTTCGCTCGAAAAGTGCGGAAAACGTGGTGGGCCCGGTCCTCGCCGGCGGGCTAGGATCGCAATCACCACGCTCGGGGGAACAAGATGAAAAAAGTCACAACGCTGATCGCCGCGCTGCTGCTCTCGCTGCAAGCCTTCGCCCAGGTCGATGTCGCCACCACCGGCCAGGCGATCGCCGCCGCGCTCAACCAGCGCGACGTCGATGCGCTCTACCGCACGCTGGACGTCGACGCCGTCACGCGCCGGGTCGTCAAGGACCTCGGCCTCAAGGACGCCGACCGCGATGGCGTGAGCAAGGCGTTTCCCAAGGCGCTGCGCGCGAACATCGAGATCGGCCTGCGCACCATCGACGGCGCCAAGGGCAGCGCGAAAAACCTGCGCAGCGGCGTGCGCGACCGCAAGCCCTATGCGCTGGTGCGCTACGACCTGAACGAGCAGGGCATCGACTATGTCGAGTACTACCTTACGCCGGCAGGCAAGGTCGAGGACTGGTACGTCCACAGCCTCGCCACGCTCTACAGCACCTCGGCGCGCCTCGGCCTCGCCACCATGCTGAAAACCGACACCATGCTCTTCAGCCTGTTCGGCACGCGCCTCGCGACCGAGGCCGACGTGAAGCCCTTCCGCGAGCTGCGCGAGCGGCTCCAGGCGCAGGACTTCGCCGGCGCGTACCGCGCGCTCGAGCGCCTGCCCGAGGGCTTCCGCAAGACGCGCCAGTGGGCAGTGATGCGCGTCACCTACGGCGGGCGCATCGACGAGGCCACGCACCGCGCCGCGCTGCGCTACCTCGCGCAGAACTTCGGAAAGGAGTCCGAGCTGCAGTTCATGCTGATCGACCACTACGTGTTCGAGCAGCAGGCCGAGCGGGCGCTTGCCTCGCTGTCTGGGCTCGAGCGCACGATCGGCGGCGAGGACGGCGCCACGGCCAACCTGAAGAGCAAAATCCTTCTCGGCGGCCAGCGCGTCGACGAGGCGGCGAAGGCCTGCCGCCGCGGCATGGCGCTCGAGCCGGACTACAAGCAGGCCTACTGGTGCCTGGTGGAGGTCGGCCTGGAGACCAAGAGCGGCAAGATCGCGATCGAAGGGCTCAAGGCTTACGAGAAGGCATTCGACACCGAGTTCGATCTCGACAAGCTTGCCAAGCTCGACCCCTACAAGGAAATCGCGCGCACGCCCGAGTACGCGGCCTGGCGCAAAAGCCGCCGCTAGATCAGGCCAGTTTTGGCAAGGCGATGGGCCTTGCCGTCTCGAACGCCCGCGCGGCTCGCAGCACGAGCGCATCGGCGTAGCGCGGCCCGATCAGGTGCAGCCCGACCGGTAGCCCGCCCTTGGTCAGGCCGCAGGGGATCGACGCCGCCGGCTGCTGGGTCAGGTTGAAGGGGAAGGTGAACGGCGTCCAGTCGGTCCAGCGGCTCTGGAGCATCTTGTCCGCCACCTCCTTGCCCGCGTCGAACGCTGTGATCGACAGCGTCGGCGTAACGAGCAGATCGTAGTCGCGGTGGAAGAGGTTCATGTGCGTGCCGAGCGCGCCGCGCTTGAGCTGCGCGTCGAGCAGGTCATGCGCGCTCACGCGCTCGCCCTGCGCCGCCATCTCGAGCAACCCCGGGTCCATCAGCTTGTGCTTTTCCTTTGCGATCCCCTCGAGGAGGAACGCCGCGCCGGAGAACCAGTGCGTCATGAATATCGGCGCCGGGTCCTCGAAGCCGGGGTTCTTCTCCTCGACTTTCGCTCCCAAGTCCTCGAACACCGCCACCGCTTTGCCGACGATCTCTCTTATTTCCTTGTCGACTTTCGCGTAGCCCAGATCGGCCGAGTACGCGATGCGCAGGTCGGCGACCCCCTGCTCGAGGCCGGTGCGCCAGTCGCGCGGATCGTGGGGCAGGGCATGCCAGTCGCGCGCGTCGGGCTGCGCGATCACGTTCAGCATCAGCGCGGCATCCGCGACGCTGCGCGTCATCGGGCCCACGTGCGCCACGGTGCCGAACGGCGAGAGCGGCCAGGCCGGCACGCGGCCGAAGGAAGCCTTGATGCCGAAAAGGCCGGTAAAGGCGCAAGGGATGCGGATCGAGCCGCCGCCGTCGGTGCCCACCGCGAGCGGCCCCATTCCCGACGCGACCGCCGCCGCCGCGCCGCCGGAGGAGCCGCCGGGCGTCTTGGCCTTGTTCCAGGGATTGCGCGTGATGCCGGTGAGCGGGCTGTCGGTCACGCCCTTCCAGCCGAATTCCGGCGTGGTGGTCTTCCCCAGGAGCACCGCGCCGTGCTCGCGCAGCCGCGCGGTGGCCGGCGCATCGTCGTTCCAGGGGCCCTTCGGGTCGATCGTCTTCGAGCCGCGCAGCGTCGGCCAGCCTTTGGTCAGCACGATGTCCTTGATCGACACCGGCACGCCGTCGAGCAGGCCCCTCGGCTGGCCCGCCTGCCAGCGCGCTTCGGAGGCCTTGGCTTCGTCCAGCGCCCGCTCCGAGACCAGGTTGAACGCGTTGAACACTGGATTGAGCTCTTCGATGCGCGCGAGCACCGCTTGCGTGACGTCCACGGGCGAAAGCGTCTTCTTCCGGAAGGCCTCCACCAGCTCGGTCGCTGTTAGCGTGCAGAGATCGCTCATCGGCGATCGGCCTTCGCCCGGGCCAGCGCTTTCTCGCGCCACATCGGCCAGGCGCGCTTGTAGTCCTGCACCGGCGCCGACGCCTTGACCTCGGCGGCGTCCAGGTAAGTGATCTTGCTGGACAGCAGCAGCGCCTGCATCTGCATGCGCGCGCTCATCTCGAGATAGACACTGCGCCCGACCGCGCGCTGCAGGTTCTCGCCCACGGTCACCGAGCCGTGGCCGCGCATGAGCGCCGCCGCGTGCTTGCCCAGGCTCTTTGCCAGCGCCGCGCCGAGCTTCGGGTCGCGCACCAGCAGGTCGGAGCCTTTCTTCACCTTGCGGATCTCGAACACCGGCAGGCCCTCGCCGATGAAGGACGCCATGTGGAAAAGCGCGCGCATCCTCACGCCGGTCACGCTGAAGGGGATCACTGAAGGCGAATGGTTGTGGACCACGGACATCACGTCGGGCCGTGCGCGGTAGATCTCGCTGTGGATGAAGCGCTCCGAAACCGAGTCGCGCCCCGAATTTGGACCTCCATCGTCGAGCGGCTGCCCGTCGAGGTCGTACTCCATGATGTCCTCGGGCTGCACCGTCTCCGGCGCGATCGCGCGCGCGATGAAGAAGCGCTTCGGGTTGTCGGGCGAGCGCATGCTGACGTGGCCGTAGGCGTCGATCACGCCGTGCTCCGCGAGGATACGGTTCGACGCGACGAGGTCGTCCAGCAGGTTCTGATTCATGGTGTCGCGGCGAAGTGTGGCCCAGGAACGCTCCTTGCGACAAGCCGAAACATGAAAGAGATCGATGACCGGGAGCAGCACATCCGCGTCAATCCGCGCAGTGAAAGCGACCTCGACTACTGGGCTTCGCGCCTGGGTGTGCCGAAGGAAGAGTTCCGCCGCGCAGCGGAGCGGGCAGGCCCGCGCATCGGCGACATTCGCCAGCACCTGATCGGCGGTTTTACTGCCGCGGGTCCGACTTCCTAGTCCGCTTTTATCCCCGCCGCATTTACGACCCGGGTCCATCGCGCGAGCTCGCTCTTGACGAGCGCGCCGAGGCGCCCGGGCGGGCCGCCGGCCGGCGCCATGCCCTGCTTGGCCAGGAATTCGCGCATCGCGCGGTCTTCTAGGAGGAGATTCAATTCGGAATTGAGCTTGCCCACAACCTGTTCCGGTGTTCCGGCCGGCGCGAAGGCGCCGTACCAGGTCTCGACCTCGAGCCCGGGCAGGCCTTGCTCCTTCAGGGTGGGCACTTCCGGAAACGCCTGCGAGCGCTCGGCGCTCATCACGCCGACTGCGCGCAGCTTGCCCGCCAAAACCTGCGGCTGAGCCGTCTGCACTGCGGCGATCGTCGCCTGCACGTGGCCGCCCACGAGGTCGGCCAGCGCGCCGGCGGCGCTCTTATAAGGAACGTGCACGATGTTCATCCCGGTTTCGAGCTTCAAGAGCTCCATCGCGAGGTGTTGCGGCCCGCCGTTGCCCGGCGAGGAGTAGTGCAGCTTGCCGGGCTCGCGCTTCACGAGCTCGATGAGCTCGCGCATCGAGCGCGCCGCCACCTGCGGATTGACCACCACCACCAGCCCGCTGGTCGCGACCAGCGCCACCGGCACGAAGTCCTTCACCGGGTCGAACGGCACGCGCATCACGGCGGGCGTCGTGCCGAAAGAAGTCGCGACGAAAAGGAGCGTGTAACCGTCCGCCGCGCTGCGCGCGACGAAGTCCGCACCGATGTTGCCGGTGGCGCCCGCCTTATTCTCGGTCACCACCGCGACGTTCCAGCGCTCCGACAGGCGCGGACCGAGCAGCCGCGCGAGGATGTCGGCGCCGGTGCCCGGCGTGTAGGGGACGATGAGGTGAACCGTGCGCGCGGGAAATTCCTGCGCCGCAGCGATGCCACACAAAAACATGCTGCAAACGGCGAGGAAACGCCTCATGCGGCAATTCTATAATCGGCCGATCGATACGGAAGTCCTCATCGTCGGCGCCGGTCCGGTGGGCCTGGTGCTCGCCATCGATCTCGGCCAGCGCGGCGTGCGCTGCACGCTCATCGAGCGCAAGCCCGCGCCGCAGTTTCTGCCCAAGATGGAGCGCTGCAACGCGCGCACCATGGAGATCTTCCGGCGCATGGGGATCTCGGCCAAAGTGCGTGCCGCCGGCCTGCGCGCGGACGTGCCGATGGACGTCTACATCATCCGCGCGATGAACCAGCTGCCACTTCTGCGGCACGCCTATCCGTCGGTCGCCGAGGCGCGGCGGGAGATCGACGCCTGCAGCGACGGCAGCATGCCGCTCGAGCCCTACCAGCTCATTTCGCAATACACCCTCGAGCCGCTACTCAAGTCGGTGGCCGAATCGCTTGCCAACGTCACCGTGCGCTACGGCTGCGAGTTCCTGTCGTTTTCGCAGGACTTCGCCTCGGTGACGGCGCAAACCAGCGCCGGTCCGATCCGCTCGCAATATCTCGTGGGCTGCGACGGTGGCTCGAGCTCGGTGCGCCAGCAGCTCGGCGTCGCACTGGACGGCGAGGGCGATTTGCTGCGCTTCCATCAGGGTCTGTTCTACTGCGAGGAGCTCTTCGACCGGATCCCGATCGACGGCGGCCCGGGCCACGGCCGCCACTACCACGTCGCCGACGAGCGCTCGACCTTCCTGATCATGCAGGACTCGACGCGCCACTGGACCCTGCACGCCACGCTGGAGGACGAGCGCGCGATGGCGCCGCAGTTCGAGAAAACCATCGGCATCCCGGTGAAGTACGAGATGCTCTACGTCGGCGAGTGGAAGCAGAACCTGCTGGTGGCGGACAGCTATGGAAAAGGCCGCGCATTCCTCGCGGGCGACGCGGTCCACCTGATGATTCCCACCGGGGGTCTCGGCATGAATAGCGGGGTCAGCGACGCGATCGACCTCGGCTGGAAGCTCGCCGCCACGCTGCAAGGCTGGGGCGGGCCGAAGCTCCTCGCCTCCTACGACGCCGAGCGCCGGCCGGTCGGCCAGCGCAACGTCGCCGCCTCGCGCTATGCCTCGCAGGGACGGCGCAAGTGGCGCGGCTTGTGGCGCAACCTGGACGAGCTCGTGCGAGTGGCCGAAGTCGAGCAGCGCAAAAGCAACGAGATGATCGGCGCGGAACTCGGCTACCGCTATGCCGGCTCGCCGATCATCGCTGACGAGTCCGGCGGCCCCGAGGACGACTTCCGCAAGTACGTGCCGACCACCTGGCCCGGCGCACGCCTGCCGCACCTTTGGCTGGAGGGCCATGCCGCGATCCAGGACGCCATCGGCCCGGGCTATACGTTGCTTCGCCTCGGCGGCACTCGCGAAAGCGCCGCGGGCCTGGAGCGGGCGTTCGAGGCCTTGGGCGCGCCCTTGGAGCTGGTGGATACCACCGACTCGAACGCGCGCGACCTGTACGGCTGCGACCTTCTGCTGCTGCGTCCGGATCTTCACGTCGCCTGGCGTGGCAATCGCGCACCGGCCGATCCCGCGCGCCTTGCCGCGCTCGTAACCGGCCATTAGGCTTCTCGACGAGGAGAGTTCATGCGCTTTTTCAATGCGGTACTAGCTGCTCTGGTTTCGCTCGCGGGATGCGCGACCCAGCCGTCCGGACCGGTGACGGCGTACGAGGGCGTCCGGGTGATCGTGGGCGACGGCAGCGTGATCGAGAACGCCACGCTGGTGGTGGCGGGGGACAAGATTGCGCAGGTGGGCAGAGACGCGCGCGTGCCCGCGGGCGCCAAGCGCGTGAACCTCAGCGGCAAGACCGTGATGCCGATGATCGTCGATACGCACGTGCACCTCGGCACCACGCGCGAGGCGCTCGAGCGCGATCTCAAGCGGCGCGCGTACTACGGAGTGAGCGCGGCGATGAGTCTGGGCACCGACGGCTACGAGCTGCTGGGCCTGCGCGGCGAGCCGATTCCCGGCGCGGCGCGGTTCAGGAGCGCCGGCCGCGGGATCACGATGCAGGAACCGGGGCGGACCACGGTGCCTTATTGGGTGAATTCCACCGACGAGGGGCGTAAGGCGGTCGAGGAGCTCGCGGCCCGCAAGGTCGACATCGTGAAGATCTGGGTCGACACGCGCGACGGCAAGTACAAGAAGCTGACGCCGGAGATCTACGGCGCGGTGATCGACGAGGCGCACAAGCGCGGGCTGCGCGTTACCGCGCACATCTTCGACCTGGAGGATGCGAAGGGTTTGCTGCGCGCGGGCGTGGACGCGCTCGCGCACGGCGTGCGCGACCGGGACATCGACGAGGAGCTGGTGGCGATGTTCAAGCAGCGCCCGAACCTGGTCCTTACGCCCAATCTGCCGCCGCGCGGCGTGAAAGTCGACCTGGACTGGCTGAAGCCGAGCCTCCCGGCGGAGGAGTTCGCGCGGCTCGAGGCGGCGAACACCGACCGGCCGGTGGCGCAGGCGTTCTACGGCATCCAGGCGCGCAACCTGGCGAAGCTGAACGCCGCGGGCGCGCGCATCACGCTCGGCACGGATGGCAACACGCCGTGGGGCCCGCACGAGGAGATGCAGGACATGGTGATGGCCGGGATGACGCCGACGCAGGTGATCGTGGCGGCGACGCGCAACTCGGCCGAGTTCCTCCGGCTGTCCGACACCGGCACGCTGCAAGCCGGCAAGAGCGCGGATTTCATCGTGCTTGACGCAAACCCGCTCGACGACATTACCAATACGCGGCGCATCGGGACGGTCGTTCTGCGCGGCGCGAACGTGAGGTGACGGCAGCGCGCCTAAGAACGTTTCTTGCTGGGAATCGACTCCACCAGGAGGCGCAGCATGCGCACGCTCTTTCGGCTCTCGATCGTTTTCCTTCTCGCCCTCATTGGCTGCGCGGAGAGGTCGAAACTCCCCGCCGGCGCCGACATGGGGCCGAATCCCGTGCTCCCCGAACCGACCGAATCGCTGATTCCAACCGTCAAGATCGCGCCGGCGAGGGGCTGGCCGAGCGGGGTCACGCCGAAGGCCGCCGCCGGAACGCGGGTCAGCGCGTTCGCGACCGGGCTGCAGCACCCGCGCTGGGTTTACGTACTGCCGAACGGCGATGTGCTCGTCGCCGAGACTGCGGCGCCAGTGCGCCCGGAAGAGGGCAAGGGCATCAAGGGCCGCGTGATGTCGAGCTACATGAAGAAGGCCGGCTCCGCGGTATCGAGCGCGAACCGCATCACCCTTTTCCGCGACGCCGACGGCGATGGCGTGCCGGAGTCGCACCACACGTTCCTCGAGGGGCTCAATTCCCCCTTCGGCATGGCGCTCGTCGGCAACGACCTTTACATCGCCAACACCGATGCGGTGGTGCGCTTTCCGTATCGCGAAGGACAAATCCGGATCGAATCCGCCGGTACGAAGCTCACCGACCTGCCGGCCGGGGCACGCAATCACCATTGGACCAAGAACCTGATCGCGAGCCGCGACGGAACCAAGCTCTACGTGACGACCGGATCGAACAGCAACGTCGCGGAGCACGGCATGGGCGAGGAGGTCGGCCGCGCGGAGATCTGGGAAGTCGACGCGAGGACCGGTCAACGCCGTACCTTCGCTTCGGGCCTGCGCAATCCGAACGGCCTCGGCTGGGAGCCGAAGAGCGGCGCGCTGTGGACGGTGGTGAACGAGCGCGACGAGCTCGGTAGCGACCTGGTCCCCGATTACTTAACTTCCGTCAAAGAAAACGCCTTCTACGGGTGGCCGTACAGCTATTTCGGCGCGAACGTCGACAAGCGCGTGCAGCCGCCAAGGCCGGATCTAGTCGCGAAGGCGATCAAGCCCGACTATGCGCTTGGCAACCACGTGGCCCCGCTCGGGCTTGCGTTCTCGGAAAACGCAAAGCTGCCGTTCGGCGAGGGCGCGTACGTGGGGCAGCACGGCTCGTGGAATCGCCGGCCGCCGAGCGGCTACAACGTGGTGTTCATTCCATTCCGCGACGGCAAGCCGGCGGGTCCTCCGGTCGAGGTCCTGGGAGGATTCCTGGGGAACGACGGCGAGGCGCGAGGCCGGCCCGTCGGGGTTGCGATCGACAAGCAAGGCGCGCTGCTCGTCGCCGACGACGTCGGCAACACGATCTGGCGCCTCGCGCCGTCGCGCTAGGCGCCGCCATGGACGAGGACCTGGAGCGCATGACGCGCGAGGAGCTCCTCGCGCAGGCGAAGACGCTGCGCGCGGGCATTCGCGCGCATCGCGACAGCGATCGCCACGAGCTCTGCTGGCATCACCCGGACCTGTGGGCGCTGCTGCCGGAGAAGACCGATCCGGTGCCGACCGTGCCCGACTGGCCGCAGTTCCTACGCGGCTGCGTGAGATACCGCGAATCGCTCGAGACCCAGGCGCCGCAGGCGGCGCGCACCTGGCAGGCGTTCGAGGACCGGGCCCGCGTCGCGCGCATCTGGCAGGGCCGTACCCGGGCGGTACTAGCCGAGACCTATGCCCGCTATCTCTACGAGCAAGGCGTGGAGAAGCTGCGCGCCACCGGAGGCAACCTCGGCGTGCAGGTATTTCGGGAGGTCCGCGACGGCGTGGCGCACTTCATCACCATTTCGTACTGGGCCTCGCGCGAGGACATCAAGGCCTACGCAGGCGAAGACATCCAGCGCACGCATCACCTGCCCAAGGATGCCGAGTACCTGCTGGAGTTGCCGCCGTACGTGCGGCATTTCGACATCCTGGTGAACGGGTAAACTCCTCTCCAACGAGGAGGAGCAATGTTTCTGACGAACTGCTGGTACGTCGCAGCATGGGACCACGAGCTGATCGACGGGCGGCTGCTGGCGCGCACCATCCTCGACAAGCCGGTCCTGATCTACCGCGGGGAAAGCGGCCGTGTGGTGGCGCTCGACAACCGCTGCTGCCATCGCGGCGCGAAGCTCTCGAACGGCCGGATGGAGGGCGACGACATCCGCTGCATGTACCACGGCCTCAAGTTCGATCCGAGCGGCAAGTGCATCCAGATTCCGGGCCAGGACAACATCCCGCCCAAGCTCGGCGTGCGCAGCTATCCCGTGGTCGAGCGACAGCACCTCATCTGGATCTGGATGGGCGAAGCGGCGAAGGCCGATCCGGCGCAGATCCTCGACTTCACCTACCTGAGCGATCCGGGCTGGCGCGGCAAGCCGGACTACATGCACTACAAGGCGAACTACCTGCTCATCGTTGACAACCTGAGCGACTTCGCGCACCTCGCGTTCGTGCACACCAAGACGCTCGGCGGCTCGGAGGAGTACGCCTACAAGTCCAAGCCCACCGCGGTCGAGCGGCTCGAGGACGGCTTTCGCGTCGAGCGCTGGCACATGAACGCCGACGCGCCGCCGTTCCACAAGAAGGTGGTGCGCAACGCCGGGAAGGTCGACCGCCGCAACATCGCGCGCATGTACGTGCCCGGCGTGTTCTTCATGGAGACGCTGTTCTCGCCGGCCGGCTCGGGCGCCGAGAAGGGCAACATGGCCGGGGCGAAGCAATACCGCAACTGCCAGTTCTTCACCCCCGAGACCGCGCGCTCGACGCACTTTTTCTGGGATTACCTGCACGACTACGACCTGCAGGATCCGACCATCGCGCAGTCGCTCAACAAGAGCATGGTGGAGGGCTTCCTCGAGGACAAGTTCATCATCGAGGGCCAGCAGGAGACGCTCGACGCCGACCCGGGGTTCAAGATGAATGCGATCGTGGCCGACGCGCCGCTCGCGCACTTCCGCCGCACTCTTGCGAAGAGAATGGAGATGGAGCAAGCGCAAGCGGTCGCTGCATGAAAGGGGCGTTCATGAGAGAAATCGCGCTCGTACTGGTGCTCGCCGCCGCGCTGCCCGCGTTCGCCCAGCAGGACTATCCGAACCGGCCGATCCGGCTCATCACGCCGGCGGCGCAGGGCGGCACCACCGATATCCTGGCGCGCATCTTCGGCCAGAAACTGGGCGAGGTCTTCAAGCAGTCGGTGGTGGTGGACAATCGCGCGAGCGCCGCCGGCGTGATCGCGGGCCAGATGACGGCGAGCGCACCGCCCGACGGCTACACGCTGCTCCTCGCGTACCACCAGCACACGGTCAACGCAGCGCTCAACCCGAAGCTGCCATACCACCCGGTGGACAGCTTCACGCCCATCACGCAGCTCACCTCGGCCGGGCTGATGCTGGTGGTGAATCCATCCGCGCCGGTGAACAACCTCGCCGAATTCATCGCCTGGACCAAGAACTTTACGGGCTCGCTCAACTTCGGCTCGGCCGGCATCGGCAGCGGCGGCCACCTCGCGGGCGAGCTGTACAAGCTGATGGCCGGGGTGAAGGCCGAGCACATCCCTTACAAGGGCGCCGGGCCGGCGATGCAGGACCTGATCGCGGGCCAGTACCACTTCAACTTCTCCGGCCTGCAGGGCTCGCAAGTGCAGGTGCGCGCCGGCCGGCTGCGCGCTATCGCGGTCACCACCCCGAAGCGCCTGCCATCGAATCCCGAGCTGCCGGCGATGGCCGAAGCGCTGCCGGGCTTCGAGGTGGTCGGCTGGTATGGCGTGATCGGGCCGGCGAGCATGCCCGCGCCGCTGGTCGCGCGCCTGCACGACGAGCTGGTGAAGATCCTGAATCAGCCCGATGTAAAGAGCCGCATCGAGTCCGACGGCTCCGAGCCGGTGGGCAGCTCGCCGGAGGAGTTCCGCCGCTTCATGCGCGCCGACATGGATAAATGGGCTAAGCTCGTGAAGGAGAGCGGCGCGAAGCTCGATTAAGAAAGCTGCTGGGAGACTACTGAAGCACTAATCCGTACCTAATTCGGGGCCAGGGCCACAATTTGCTCTTGCGTACGCAAGGACGAATCTTGGCCCTGACCCCGAATTTGGTTGGGTATTAGCGGCTGGCGGCGTAGTACTCGACGCGGCGCTCGAGGTAGGCGATGGCCTCGGAAATGGCGAAGGCGAAGAGGAAGACAATGGTCACCAGCGCCCAGAACTCTTCCATCAGGAAGTTGTTGGAGTAGACCTCGAACAGCTCGCCCACGCCGATGATGGCGACCAGCAGCTGGCCGATTACCACGCCCTTCACGCCG
>DASRIR010000313.1:0-6365 GCA_035649875.1 Burkholderiales bacterium
ACGGTTTCCTCAATGGCAAGACCGTATTTGTGACCGGCGTGGCCGTAGTTGTGACCGACGTGGGCGGCTGGATCGGCGCAGAGCTGAGTCGTCAGATCGCGCGGTTCGGCCCGCGCCGCATCGTGCTTTTCGAGCTTTCGGAATTCGCCCTCTTTCGCACAGAACAGGAGTTCCCGCGACCGCCAGCCAAGCGTGGCCATCATCCCGGTCATCGGCGATGCGAAGGACGAGAGAGGCGTGCGAGAGCTGTTCGGCGCCTTTGCGGTGTCGTCACCCAACTCGTTTTCAAAGCGGTCCCATGGGCACCGCGGGCAGATTTGCGTGCTCGACGAAGGGCGAGCTGGTGAAGATAGTCGAACCGGCGAAGCAGATGATCCGATTGTCCGGCTTGTGGGAGACCGATGAACGCATTGAGTGCATCGGCCTCCGGCCTGGTGAGAAGCAATATGAAGACTCGCTCGGCCATGCCGGGAAGGCGCTGCCGACGGAGCACCCTATGCTTCGCGTTGTGGAGGCGGGCCCTCCGCAGAACAGCGCGCTCGTAGCTGAGCTCCTGGCGTGGGTGGCACGGCCCACCGATACAAGCGCCGCCGCGGTTCGCCGGGGGCTGCATACCTGGGCGCCGGAATATTCCGCGCCCCCTCTTCCGGGCGCAAGCTTACGGCGGAGGTTTCGGCGATCCGCGGCCGGTTCAGGCGAGGGACGGGCTGATGGACGCTGAGCGGCGCACGCCGCCGATCTTCGTGATCAGTCTACCTGACGCTTTCACCCGTCGCCGCCTCATGCAGGCCCAGCTCGAGCTACCCGGCATGCCGCCGTATCGACTCATCGATGGTGTAAACGGCAGGCGGCTGCACGACGACGAACTTTGCAATGTCTACGACGATGGCGGGGCCCGGCTTAGGATGGGGCGTAGCCTCACGCTTGGGGAGATAGGCTGTGCGACCAGCCATTTCGACGTTTATCGAAGCATGGTGGCCGAGGGAATCGCCGTGGCCATTATCCTGGAGGATGACGCGCTGCTCGGCAGCCAATTTTTGTGCGTGATGGACCGGCTACTGATCACGGTGGATCCGAGCCGCGCGCAAGCGATCCTGCTCTCGCACGTCGTGCGCTACAGTGCATGGGGCGCGCGCCGCGTAGACAAGATGCATTCGCTCTACCGCCCGTATGAGGCGTATGGCGGACACGCATATGTCATCACCATCGCCGGGGCGCGCGCAATGTTGGCGGCATTCCCGCGCGTGGCGACAGTCGGCGACGACTGGATAGCGTACATGCGCGAGAGAATCATGGACGTCCGGGCGCTTGTGCCGTACCTGGTAGGGACCTCTTTGCTCTCGAGACGATCTCAGATCGGAGAGCGCTACGCGTCACCCGGGCACCCCCTTGTCCGCTGGGCACGGAAATACGTGTGGGGAAAGCTCGTGTTCCAGCTTGTGGTCAAGCCAACCCTGCGACTGCATAGACAGGAGCAAACGTGGTAGTCGAGCGCTTTGTCGCCCGGCTCGGCGTCGCGAGCGCAGCGCTATTTCTTGTTGTGCTTCCCTTCGGTCATGTGACATCGATAAGGAGCACGTCACTCTTGCTGACGCTCGCCGCGGCCACGGCGTTGTGGCTCGCACGCCCGCCGCGCGACGTGCCCTTACTCCCGGTTTTCCTTGTCTGGGCTGCTGCTGCGCTCGTCTCGCTTGTAGAGACGAGCGACTTGCAGGCCTCGCTCGAGGCAATCAGGGGCGAAGTGCTGCGTTCGTTGTTGGTGTTTTTCATGTTCTACGTTCTCGTCACGCGTCTTGCGGCTTATCGCGCCTTCGTCGCGGCCACCGCGCTAGGCCTCGCGGTGCTTTCCACACTGGCTATCGCGTCCTTCTTTCGCCATGGCGCCTGGGTTTTCCACTATGTGCCGCCGCTCGGAGATTTCGCGACCTTTACCGTGACGGCGATGCCTCTTGTCGTTGGCTACATTGCTTTGCGCTGGCGTAAGCGCGCGTGGTTGGCGCTGTGTTGTATGGCGATCGGCGCGACGTTGATCGCCGGCTATCTGACCTTCAGCCGCGGCTTCTGGCTCGCCTTAGTCTCGGCGCTGCTCGTGGGCGCTGCGCTATATAGCAAGCGCGCCGCGCGTGCGAGCAGGCCAGCCGCGGTAGCGATTGCGGTCGTCTGCGTCTTATTTCTGGCCCTCGCCGGCCTGGCCGCGGCGGAAAGGGGTCGCAGCATCGCCTTCATGAGTGACCGATGGCCGATTTACTCGGCCGTCGTGCAGAAGATCCCGCAGAATCCCCTGACTGGTACCGGCTATGGCCACGAGACCGACAAGACGTGGTACGAGCGCGCGCTGCCGGGCAAGCAGGTCTTCCACGCACACAATCTTGCGCTGAGCTACTTGGATCAAATGGGGCCGGCCGGCCTGCTGGCACTCGCGGCGATCTTCGCAGTCCCTGCCTTCGCGTTCGCGTCGGCGCTGCGCGTGGGTCCCTCCGCGGCCGCAATGCCGGCGGTCTGCGGCTTCGCCTTGCTCGCCGCCGTTTTCGTAAAAAACAACCTTGATCACTTCTTCGTCAAGCAGAATCTCTGGCTTTTCTTTGCCCATCTGGGCATCTATCTTGGCCAGATCGAGCGCGAAAACCGCGCTCGGGCTTTGGCCAGCGCTTTGGCCAAGATGTCCTCGATCTCGCCAATCGCCGAACAAACCATTTCATGAGGCAGTCCGGGGACACCAGTGGCTCTGTAGAGGCCGGTAGTCCAATGGTAGGCTACCGAGGGCGCACGGCCAGGTGAAACGTACCGCAAGCGCCTGTTCATCGCGCGCGACCACCTCGGCGTGAAGTCTCTTTACTACGCTTTGTTCGGTACTACGCTCGTCTTCTCCTCCGACCCGAAGCTCAAGCGCGTGCGCGCCGGAAAGTATCTGCTGAAAAGGCTGGCAGAGAAAGTCCTGCCGGCCGCGATCGCGCACCGTCCGAAGCAGGGCTTCTTCCGGCCGCTCACCGAGTGGTTCGGCGGCCGTCTGAGGCAGGAGGCCCAGGCCGTGCTAGCGCCTGGGCGAGCGCGCGCTGTTCCGCACGGGGGGGCGCTAAGCACTTTGACGGCGGAGCATTGTTCAGGCAAGCGCAACCACTCCAACCGGCATTTCGCGCTCTAGTCATGTGCGGGATCGGCGGTTTCTTCGCGCAGCAGCCGGTGGCGCCGCAGGTCGTGGGCGCGATGCGGGCGGCGCTCGCGCCGCGAGGACCGGACGCGCATCACGCGAAGCTGTGGGAACGAAACGGGCTGCTCCACGCCCGGCTCTCAATCATCGATCCGCGCCCGCTTGCTGACCAGCCGATGGCGAACGAGGGCGGCAATGTCTGGATCGTCTACAACGGCGAGGTGTACGACTGGGAAGCGGCTGCGGCGGAGTTGAAGGCACACGCGCCTTTCCGCACCCGTTCGGACACCGAGTTCATCTTGCGAGGTTACGAAGCCTGGGGCATCGAAAAGCTGCTCGAGCGGCTACGCGGCATGTTTGCCTTCGCGATCCTTGATCTCGCGAAGGGAAAGGCGTTCCTCGCACGCGATCGAATGGGTGAAAAGCCGCTCATTTACAGCATGGTGCACGGCGCGCTTGCCTTCGGCTCCACGGTACGCGCCGTGCTGCCCTTCCTGCCGCGCGAAAAGCGCGAGCTTTCCGCCGCGGGTGTCGACGCGTATCTTGCGCACCGCTACATTCCTGCGCCGCGCACCGTGTATCGACACGTGCAGCGTTTGGAGAACGGGCATTACCTCGAGTTCGACCTTCGCAGCCGTGAGCTTGCGAAGCGCCGGTACTGGAATCCGCGCCCCGAGCGCGGGCCTTGGCTGGACGCGCTGGATGAGTCCGTGCGCATGCGCACCATTGCCGAGCGACCGCTGGGAGTATTCCTCTCGGGCGGCATCGACTCCACCGTGGTCGCGAGTCGGCTGGCCGCGCAGGGCCTCACCAATCTCCGCACCTATACCGCGGCCTTCCCGGGTAGCGACATGGACGAGTCAGCCGTGGCGGCCGACACTGCGGCGCGGCTCGGTTTCCCCAATCGCTGCATCCCCATTCCCGGCGCGATCGGACCGGATTTCGAGACGATCGTCGCCGCCCTCGACGAGCCCTTCGCCGATCCCTCCAGCTTTCCGACCTGGTATCTTGCCCGCGAGACGAGCCGCGAGGTGAAAGTCGTGCTGGCCGGCGACGGCGGCGACGAACTATTCGGTGGCTACAAGCGTATTGCCAAGCACCTGCGCACGGCTTGGCGCGGAAACTTGCGCCTGCCGCTCCGCGTGCGACCCGCGCTAGAGGGCGGGAAGCTCTCTGCCGAGGTGGCCATGGACTGGCGCACGGCCTACAGCCTGCGCTTCTCGGGCATGGCGCCAGCGCAGCGCGCGTTCTTGCAGGGCGGACGCCTGGAGGCGTTGGCACACTGGCGCTCGCCCGACGCGCACGCAGACACGCCGCTCAAGATACTCATGGCGATCGACAACGCCAACTATCTGCCGGAGTATATCCTGCGCAAGTCGGACCTATGCACGATGGCGCACGGGCTGGAGGCGCGCGCGCCGTTTCTCGATCACCACTTCGTGCAGCGCCTCCTCGCCGAACCGGAAGACAGCGTCTATACCAAGCCGCCGAAACGCATGCTTCAAGCGGGGCTCGACGCGCGCCTGCCCGGCGATTTCCTGTCTCGAAAAAAGCGCGGCTTCAACCCGCCGCTCGCGCGCTGGCTGCGCGAGGAGCTTGCGCCGCGCTTCGACGGCCTGGGAGAACGGCTGCAAAACCTGACTTCGAGCCAGTTGCGCCGCGAGCCCGTGGATGCCTTCGTCCAGCGCTATGTCGCCGGCGCCGAGCGGCTCGCGGAACAGGTGCTCCAGCTCGTCATCCTCGACGAATGCCTGCGTCAGCTTGCCGCGCATGCGTAGCCGACTGCTGCCGCGGCTCTACATCCTCGGCGCGGCCGCGCTTCCGCGCCGGCGCGAGCGCCCGGCCAAGGTGCGTCGCCTGCTCATCGCTCACCATCTGCTGCTTGGCGACACCATCATGCTCACACCGCTCGTCAAGAAGGCGCGCGAGCGCTTTCCGGAGGCGGAGATCATGATGACGTGTCCGCGCGCCTATGCCCCGATCTATGCCGGCCGTCCGTACGGTATGACGGCGCTGCCCTTCGACCCGCGTTCGCTCGCCGACCACCGAGCCCTGCGCAAGCAGCGCGGCTTTGATCTCGCGCTTGTACCGGGCGACAACCGCTGGGCCTCGCTTGCGCGTGCGCTCGATGCCGGGTGGATCGTCGCCTTCACGCCTGATCAGGCGAGCTACAAGGATTGGTCCGTGGACGAGATGCGCCGCATGCCCGACTCGCCGACGGCCTGGGGTGAGATTGCCGCGCGCCTCATCGACGGGCCGGAGCCCGCGCCGTACTCTACGGCGGAATGGCCGTCACCTGCTTTCTCACCCTACGGAAGACCGCGACGGCCTTACTGCGTCCTTCACCTCGGTGCGAGCAGTCTGCACAAGCTCTGGCCCCCGGAGCGGTGGGTAGCGGTTCGCGACTGGGCTGAGGCGCGTGGCTACGAAGTGGTGCTGAGCGTGGGCCGTGGCGAGGAGGGGTTGCTGCGCGCTGTGGACCCGCAGAACCGGCGCAGCAGCTTGGCCGCGCGCCTCGACCTTGCCCAGCTATGGGACCTTCTGAAGAACGCCGCATTCCTGGTCTGTCCCGATACCGGAGTGGCCCACCTCGCCCGCCTTGTCGGCGTGCCGACCGTCGCGCTTTACGGACCGGGCTCCCCGATCAGCACAGGGCCCGGACTCTTCTGGGCAAACAGCCCGTTTCGCGCGTTGTGGGACCCGAACGTGCCCTGCCGGGATCAGGACCGCATGTTCGAGCGCAAGCTCGTTTGGCTCCGCCAGTGTTGGCGTGGCGTCGCGGAATGCGGGGATCCGGTCTGCATTCGCCGCATCAACGTCGATCACGTTGTCGCCGCGATCGAGGAGCTGACGTGAAGTTCATGTTCTAGGCGGTAAGCCGTAGTAGGACCTGAACCACTGCGCGAAACGCCCGAGTCCGGTATCGAGCGGGGTCGATGGCGCGAAGCCCACGGCGGCCTGCAGGGCGCGCGTGTCGGCGTAGGTCGCCTGAACGTCGCCGGCCTGCATCGGCTTCATCTCGAGCTTCGCCTCCTTGCCGAAGGCACGCTCGAGCGCGGCGATATAGTCGAGGAGACCCACCGGCTGGTGATTGCCGATGTTGTAGAGCGCGTAGCGCGTCGGCTTGTCGAGCACCCGAATCGTGCCTTCGACGACGTCATCCACGTACGTAAAGTCTCGTTGCATGTCGCCGTGGTTGAAGACGGGGATCGGCTCA
>DASRIR010000314.1:0-33552 GCA_035649875.1 Burkholderiales bacterium
CTACAAAGCCTCGGGTCTTTTCGATCAGAAGAAGCAATGCGGCGCGGAAGCGAACATGGCGAAGCACCTGGCCGCCAAGGCGTCCTGGGAAGCGGCGAACGTCTGCTTGCAGACCTACGGTGGTTTCGGCTTCGCCGCCGAATACGACGTCGAGCGCAAGTTCCGCGAGAACCGGCTGTATCTCGTCGCGCCGATCTCGACCAACCTGATCCTGTCCTACCTCGCCGAGCACGTGCTCGGCCTGCCGCGCTCCTTCTAGCGCTGCGCGAGCTGGCGGTTGGCCTGCGCAAGGCGCTCGACCAGGACGCGCATGAAGGCTTTGTTGAAGCCCACCTGGCATGAAGGCGTGGCGACGCGCAGAGCGCCGGCCTTGATCTGGGTGACGGTGATGCGGGTGCGTGCCGTGACGGTGGTGGTGCGGCGCTCGATGCTGTCGGCGAAGTAGAGGATCTCGCCGAAGCAGCTGCCAGGCTTCAAGACCGAGATCGGCTTGCCGAGGAGCGAGACCTCGACTTCGCCGTCGACCAGCACGTAAAAGGTGTCGATCTGCTCGTTCTCGCGCATCAGCACCGTGCCGGCCTCGATGGTTTGCCAGGTCGCGACGCGCACCACCTCCCAGAGCTCGACCTCGCCGAAGTCCTTGAAGAAGGCGATGTCCCGCAGCTTGCCGAACTTCTCGGAGTCGGACGCCGCCGCGCCCGCGGTGGCATCGACGCGCAGCTGCATGAAGGCGCGCGTCACGTCCTTGCCGAAGTCGAGCCAGGTGGCGTAGCGCTCGGCCGGGTTCTTGGCGATCGCCTTCATCACGATCTCGTCGAGCAGCGTCGGCAGGTCCGGGCGGAAATCGGAGGGCCGCGGCGGCGCCGTGTTGATGATGGCGTAGGTCAGCGCGACGTGGGTGCCGGCCTCGTACGGCAGGCGGCCGGTCAGCAAGCGAAACATGGTCACGCCGAGCGAGTAGATGTCGGTCTGGTGGGTGAGCTTCTCCAGGCGCAGCTGCTCGGGCGACATGTACGCCGGCGAGCCCACGCCCTTCAGCTGGGTGGTCTTCTCATCCAGGCGCTGCTGGAACGAGGCGCCGAAGTCGCCGACCTTGGTCTCGCCCTCGCTCGACATCAGGATGTTGCCGGGCTTGATGTCGCGATGAATGATGCCGTGCTGGAACGCGTACTCGAGCGCGCGGATGCATTTGAAGATGATCTCGACCACCTTGAGCAGCGGCAAAAGGCTCGTGGCCGTGGCGTGCGCGTCGAGCGTGCTGCCCGGCACGTATTCCATCACCAAGTAGCTGCGGTCGGGGTCGACCACCGCGTCGTAGATGTCGACGATGTGCGGGTGGTTGAGCTTGCCGGCGAGCGAGGCCTCGGCGACGAACGCCTTGTGCACCATGCGCTCGGTTTCCGCGTCGGTGTGCTTCGAGAATTGCAGAACCTTGATCGCCACGTCGCGCTCCGCGAACGGGTCGCGCGCGAGGAACACCCGGCTGGTGCCGCCGGTTCCCAGCTCCCGAAGCACCGGGTACTTGCCGATCGCCTGCTGCGGCTGGGGCTTCTCGGCCTTCACGCGAAGGCGTATTTGGAGACGAGCTGCAGCAGCTCCGCTTCAGGATAGGGCTTGCCGAGGAAGGCGTTGACCCCGAGCTGCGCCGCCTGGTTCCGGTGCTTCTCGGCGGTGCGCGAGGAGATGAAGATGATCGGGATGCCCTGGGTGCGCGTCTCGGCGCGCACGTTGCGCGCGAGATCGAAGCCGTCCATGCGGGGCATCTCGATGTCGACCAGCATCACTTTCGGCAGCGCGTCGGCCATCTGCTCGAGCGCGTCGACGCCGTCCTTCGCGGTCACCACGCGGTAGCCCTCGCGCTCGAGCAGGCGCCCGGTGATCTTGCGCACCGTGAGCGAGTCGTCGACCACCATCACCACCGGCGCGAGCGTCGCGCGCGCGGTCGTGGTCTGGATGACGCGCGCGACGGCCGGCGCGGCGCGCGTGCCTTGCGCGAGCTGCACCGGATTCATGATGAGCGCGATGCGCCCGTCGGCGAGCACCGTCGCCCCGCTGAGGCCCGGCACGCGGCCGAGCTGCGCGCCGATGGCCTTCACCACGATTTCCTGGTTGCCGAGGAGCTCGTCGACATGCACCGCGATGCGCTGCACGCCGCTGCGCAGGAGGAGCACTGAGTTATACGGCTGCAGGTCGCGTGCGGTTGAGGCGCGCCCGAGGAGCTGCTGCAGGGAATGCAGCGGATAGACCCGGTCCTGGAACTCGATCCGCTTTTGCTCGTAACTGGCGGTCAGCGCGTCGCCCTTGAGCCGCAGCACCTGTTCGACCATCGAGGTGGCGAGCGCGATCACGTTCTGGCCGCTGCGCACCAGCACCGCCTGGGTCACGGCCAGCGTGAGCGGCAGGTACAGGGTGAAGGTGGTGCCCTTCCCTCGCCCGGTGACGATGTCGACGCGCCCGCCGATCTGCGAAACCTCGTTGCGCACCACGTCCATGCCGACGCCGCGGCCGGCCACCTCGGTGATCGTCTCGGCGGTCGAAAGACCCGATGCGAACACGAGCTGGGCGAGCTCCGCCTCGCTCGGCTCGCGGTCCGCGGGCAGCAGGCCCATCTCGGCGCCTTTGCGGCGCAGCGCCTCGAGGTTGAGGCCGGCGCCGTCGTCCGAGAACACCAGCACGATCTCGTTGCTTTCCTGGCGCAGCGCGATCCTGAGCCGCCCGCCTTCCGCCTTGCCCGCAGCAAGACGCGCCGCCGGCGCCTCGACCCCGTGCACGAGCGCGTTGCGCACCATGTGCTCGAGCGGCGCGCTGATGCGCTCGAGCACGCCGCGGTCGAGCTCGACCTCGCCGCCGGCGATCTCGAGCTCGGCTTTTTTGCCGAGCTCGCGCGCCATCTGGCGCGTGATCCGGTAAAGCCGCTCGTTCAGGTTGGAGAACGGCACTGCGCGCACCCGCATCAGGTCCTGCTGCACCTCGCGGCTGATGCGCGCCTGCTGCCCGAGCGCAGCGTCGGTGTCGCCGATGTACTTCTGCAGGCCCTGCTGGATCGAAAGCACGTCGTTCAGGCTCTCCGCCATCAGGCGGGTCAGCTCCTGTAGGCGCGTATAGCGGTCGAATTCCAGCGGATCGAAGTCGCCCTTGCCTTCGTCCATCACCGAGAGCCGCGACTGCATCTGGCTGTCGGCCTGGACTTCGACCTCGCGAAGCTGCCCGCGCAGGCGCGCCACGCTCTCGGCGAGGTCTGCGAGCGACTGCTTGATCGTGCGCAGCTCGGCTTCCACGCGCGTGCGCGCGATCGCGATCTCGCCGGCCTCGTTGATCAGGTGATCGAGCGTGTCGGCGTTGACCCTGAGCAGCGCGGCCGGGCTGGGCAACGGCGGCTCCGCGCGCGCCGGCTCCGGCAGGACCTGGGTCGTCGACGGCGCGAAGGCTGGGGCGGGCGCGGCCGCCGGCGCGACGCGCATGCGCTCGACGTCGGTAGAGAGCCGGTCCATGTGCTCCTCGAGCTCCTCGAACAGCCCTGCCGGGAGCTCGGATGCCTCGAGCGCCGACTCGATGCGGCTTTCCATCAGGTGGCAAAGCTCGCCCAGCCGGATCGCGCCCGCCATGCGCGCGCTGCCCTTGAGCGTATGGAGCGAGCGGCGCAGCGACTGCGTGGCCTTGGCATCGGCGGGGTTCGCCTTCCACTCGCGCAGGTCCGCGCCGATCTCGGGCACGAGCTGCTGCGCTTCCTCGAGGAAGACGGGCAGTAGCTGCCCGTCGATGTCGTCGTGCATGCGCCGCTTCTCGCGCCCGTCGGGCGGCGCGAGCGGCGCGGGTGGCGTCGCGGCGGGCTGCGGCGGGCGCAGCGCTGCCGCACGCGCGCCTTCCAGGCGCTCGACCAGCGCGCGCAGCGCGTCCTGCGGCATCTGCTTGATCGCCGGCGCGTCGCCCTTGCTGGTCGCCTCGACCATGATGCCGAGGTCGACCACGGCGGCCTGGATGGTCTCGGCGTCGGCGGCCTCCGTGGTTTCCTTGGCGTATCCGCTCCACTGCTCGAGCGCGCCCGCCAGCTCGGCAAGCGGGATGAAGCCCGCGGTGCGCGAGGTGCTCGCCAACGTGTGCGCGGCGCGCATGAAGTCCGCCGAGACCTCGCCCGGCACCGCCTCGCGCCATTTCGTGCACTCCGCGCGCAGCACGGCGATGTGTTCGGCGGCTTCCTTGGTATAGATGTCGTAGAGCCCGCGCGTGAGGGTTACCGTGCCGACGGTGATCTCGTTGGCCGGGAGCTCCTTCGCGCGCGCGGCGAGCTCCGCGATCCGGTCGAAGTCCGCGGAGCGCTTCTCGAGCCACTCGGAGAACGCGGCCGCGGCGCCGTCGAGCAGCTCGAGCAGCGCCGGGGTGGCCGGCTTCTTCTGCTCGAGCCACCCGTTCATCACCTGCTCGACCTCCCACGCCGCTTCGCCCAGGTCGGTCAAGCCGACCATGCGCCCGCTGCCCTTCAGCGTATGGAACGCGCGCCGCAACGTGGTCAGCGCTTCGTGGTCGTCGGGTTTCTCGCGGCAGACGGGCAGGGTCTTGGCGATCGTCTGCAGCACTTCGGCGGCCTCTTCCAGGAACACGCCGAGCAGCTCGTTGTCTTCGCTCACCGAAGCCTTGACCGGCAGCGTGGCCTGGAATGGCGCGACCGGCGCATTGCGTTTCTCGTAGCGCCGGAAAAAGAGCGCGATCGCCTCTTCGTGCGGATCGCGGCCGTGGCGGCACGGGTCGAGGAAGAATCCGACGCTGGAGAGGCCTTCGGCGATCCAGTCCACGTCGTCCGGCGCGCCGGCATCGCTCGGAACCAGCGCGCTCGCGTGCGCGAGGATCAGGCCTTCGCAGATCGACACGGCCTGCGCGGCCCCTGGGAAGCCGAGCACCGAGAGCGCGCCGTGCATCTGGCGCAGGTACGGCTGCAGGTCGCCGAGCGTCGCGCGCTTGGCGCTGTCGCGCGCATATGCATCGATCACCTGCTCGATGTGCTGGAGGTTGGCGAGGATCTCCTTCGCGACCTGCGCGCGCAGCTGCAGCGCGCCGATGCGCTCGGTCAAGTCGCGGCGCAGGCCCGCCGGCGGCTCGCCGGTCGACTTTCCCTTCGCGGCGTCGAGCAGCCAGCCGCCCATGATGACCACCTGCACCTCGAGGTCTGCGGCCGGGCTCGAGAAATTGTCGATCACGTGCCCGACCAGCAGGAACGCCGAAGCCATCTCGATCACCATTAGCTCGGTGTCGCGCGGATACGGGTCGGGCAGCTTCGCCGCGACCACCGCGATGGCCTCGAGCAGCTTGATCAGATGCTGGTTGCCGAGGTCCTTGGTCTTGGCGCGGAAGTCGTTTACGCGCTCGCGGAAAGCGGGCGCCTTGTTGCGCTCGCCGGCCACGTACTGCTCCCAGGTGCGCTTGAGCGCATCCAGGCGCGAATGCATGTCGAACAGCGCGTGCTCCAGGTGCTCGGCGTCGAGCTCGAGCCCGGCGGCCGGCCTCTCGTCCTGCGGGAACAGGGCCTCGAGCTTGTAGAGCTGCTGCACCTGCTTGACGCGCGGCGTGACCGGCGCGCGCCGCGCGACCGCGTACAGCACCTCGCGCAGCAGCGCCTCGCCGTTCTTCGCCGCGCCGCCCGCGAGGTCGCGGATCTGGAAGTCGATGCGGTTGCACACCACCTTCGCGCCGCTCAGCCATTGGGCGTCGGGCGACTTTTCCTTCTCGAGCAGGTCGATCACCGCGCCCGCCGCCCACCAGAGGGCGCGCGGCTCGGGTAACTGCGTGGCCACCTGGTACAGGGCGTCGACCGTCTGGCGCATCTCTTCGAGCCCGGCGGGCGCGCCGCGCAGCCAGGCGAGCAGGCCGCGCTGGAAGCGCGCACGCTGCACCTGCAGGAATCCGGCGCGCTCCTCTTCCGGCACCGCCTTGGGGCTCGCGTGCGCCGGCGCCGGGGGGCTCAGGTCCGGGAAGAACAGGTCCTTCTCAGAGATCGGGGTCTTGCCGGTCAGGCCGGAGACGTCCCGGTACACGCTGAACAGCCGCAACGGCACGTACGCCTGGCCGCGCGCCAGCTCGCCGACGAAGTTCTTGAGCGAGACCACGGCGCGGTCGATGACGCCCATCGCCGCGGGCGTCGGCCGTGCCCCGTTCAGGCCGGGGAAGCTGCCTTCGATCGCCTCGCACACTCGCGTCGCGCCGGCGAGGCCCACCATGCGCAGCGCCCCGCTCACCTGGTGCAGGTGCTCGGGGCAAGGCTGCAGCACCGCTTCGTTTTCCGGCGAGGCGGAGAACTTGCCGATCGACTCCTGGACGAGCGTCAGCGCCCGCTCAACCTCGGCGTTGATCCACGTCAGGAGTGTGGTGTCGGTCATTAATTAGGTGAAGGTCTGAAGCTCGCCCCCGCACAGGCGGGGGCCCGATCTTCAAATACACCGGTTCCCGCCTTCACGGGAATGACGATGTGCCTCTTTTTCACGATCCCTCAAACATTAGGCAGCAAGCTTGAATCCAGCCACCGAGCTCTTGAGGCCGTCCGCCAGTGCGGTGAGCTTGGCCGCGGAGCTCGCGGTCTGCTTCGTGCCGTCGGTGGTGAGCTGGGTAATGCCCAGGATCACCTTCATGTTGGCCGCGACCTTGCCGGCGGACGCCGCCTGCTGCTCGGTCGCCTGCGAGATGGACTCGATCAGCTCGGCGAGCTGGCGCGAGACGATGCCGATCTCGCGCAGCGCCTGCTCGGCCTCGTCGGCGGTCTTCGTGCCCTGCACCACGCCCTGCGTGCTGCGCTCCATGGCCTCGACCGTCTCCTGCGTGTCGCGCTGAATCGACTTCACGATCGCGCTGATGTGCTTGGTCGCCTCCGCCGAGCGCTCGGCGAGACGCTGCACCTCCTCCGCCACCACCGTGAAGCCGCGGCCGGCTTCGCCCGCCGAGGCCGCCTGGATCGCGGCGTTCAGCGCGAGCACGTTGGTCTGCTCGGTGATGTCCGAGATCAGCTGCACGATCTCGCCGATCTCCTGTGAGCTCTCGCCCAGGCGCTTGATGCGCTTCGAGGTCTCCTGGATCTGCACGCGGATGTCGTTCATGCCGCGAATCGCGTTCTGCACCGCCTGCGCACCCTTCTGCGCCGCGTGCAGCGAGCTCTCCGCGACCTTGGAGGAGTCGGTCGCCTTTTTCGACACCACGGTCATCGACTGCGCCATTTGCGCGATCGACTGGCCCGCACCCTGGATCTCGGCGGCCTGCTTGCTCGCCGCCTGCAGCAGCTTGCCGGTCACAGTCTCGGCTTCCTGCGTCGCGCTCGTCACCTGCTGGGAGGCGTTGTTGATGCCCGCGACCAGGCGGCGCAGCTCGTCGATGGTGTAATTGATCGAGTCGGCGATGGCGCCGGTCATGTGCTCGGTCACCTGCGCGTGCACCGTGAGGTCACCGTTCGCGAGGTTGGAGATCTCGTCGAGCAGGCGCTGGATCGCCTCCTGGTTGCCGCGGTTCTGCCGCTCGCTCTCTTCCGCGCGCTGGCGCGTGTCGTCGATGTAGGCCTTGCCGATCAGCACCAGCACCACGAAGGCGAGCAGCGACACCACGGCGAGCACGATGAAGTTGACGCGCCGGGCGCCGAGCTCGTCGGTGTAGGCCACGTTGAGGGCCTCGGCCGCCGCGAGCATCGCTTCGCTGTCCTTGAACAGGTCGAAGCTCGCGCGCTTGGCGTTCACCAGCTGCTGCTGGTTGCCGAGCACGCTCGCCACCGCGGCCTGGTACTCCTTGAACGCGGCTTCCATCTCGGCGAGCTTGCCGCGCAGCTCCGGGTCGGCCACGCGCTGGATGCGCAGCGCCTCGCTGCTGTGCAGCAGCCCCTGCAGGATATCGCGGAAGTTGTTGGTGTCCTTGCCGAGCAGGAATGAGACCTCGGGGTCGATCTGCGCCTCGGCGAGCATGGTGTTGGCGTTCTTCGCCATGCGCTGTGTGAGCATCATGAGCTGCGCCGCGTTCGCGTTCTGGCGCGCCGAGCCGCCGGTCTGGACGCTGAGCGCGGCGATCTCGTCGGCGAGCTCCTGCAGCACCGGGTTCCTCTCGTTGATGGCGCGCACCGCGCGGCCGAGGTTGAGAAGGTTCTTCTCCTCCGCGATCACCAGACCCGCGTTGCGCTCGTTCTTCTTCCACTGCGTGTCGAGCACGTCGAGCACCGGACGCACGCTGGACGAGGTCGGCGGCAGGTCCACGCCCGCAGCCTGGCCTCCTCGCAGGAGGAGATTCATCTGCGCGGCAAACTCGTCGCGGCTTTCGCGCAGCTGCTTGAAGGCCTCGATGTTGCCCTGCGAGGCCTGCTGCGCCGCCTTGGCCAGGCGCTGCGACAGCATGCGGATCTTGCCCGCGGTCGCGATGTAAAGGGTGCCGAACGTGGCCTGGCGCGCGTCGAGCCACACCACCGCGGCGTCGACCAGCAACAGCGCCACCAGCGCCGCGATCAGCATGCGCAGCCGGCGGCCCGTGGCCGATCCGGCGCTGCGCTTGAGGTTGGGGAGCTTGAATTTCAGTGCCATGGTTACCTCGCCTGTGCGAACGGGTTTAGCGCAGGAACTTGCCGTCGCGGGAAATGATCGTCAGGTCGACGAACTTCGATCCCGCGCGGTTGTTCGGGGAATAGCTGACGAAAAAGCCGCCGAGGTCGACGTCGCTCATCTTCTCGAGCGCCTCGACCAGGCCTTCGCGTGTCGGGTTCCGGCCCGCGCGCCGCAGGCCCTCGACCATTACCTTCGCGCTGAGGTAGCCCTCCAGCGCGCTGAAGTTGTAGTCGGGAAAGCCCGCCTTCTTTGCGGCCTGCTGGTATTCCTTGACCACGGGCACCGCCGTGCCCCACGGGAACGGCACGACCTGCGAGATCGCGACGCCGGTGCCGTCCTTGCCGAGCGCGTCGGCGAGCGCCTTCGAGCCGACGAACGACACGTTGTAGAAGGTCGCGCCGCTGCCCTTCTTCTGCATCTCGCGCACGAAAGCGGTGATCGAGGTATACGCGCTCACCATCACGATGGCGTCGGGCTGCGAGTCGTGGATGACCTTCGCCGCTTCCTGCACCTCGACCGTGTTGCGCTTGACCGTGCCCTGCGAGTGGATCTTCATCTTGCGGCGCTCGAGCGCGAGCTCGGTCCCCTTGCGCCCGGCCTCGCCGTAGGCATCGTCCTGGTAAAACACCGAGATCTTGCGCCCGCCGGTCGACACCACCTGCTCCACGATCTTCTCGGTCTCGTCGTAATAGCTCGCCCGCACGTGGAACACGTAGCGGTTGAACGGCGCGCGCAGCGCCTCCGCGCCGGTGAACATGCCGACCAGCGGCACCTTCGCCTGCGTCACCACCGGCAGGTGCGCGACTCCCGTGGGCGTGCCGACGTAGCCGATGAGCGCGAACACCCTGTGCTCCTCGATGAGCTTCTTGCTCGCGCTCGGCGCCACCGCCTGCTCGTAGCGGTCGTCCTCGGTGACGAGCTCGATCCTGCGCCCGTGCACGCCGCCCTTGGCGTTCACGTGGTCGAGGTAGGACTTGATGCCGTTGCGCATCTGGATGCCGAGCTGGGCCGCGGGCCCGGTGAAAACCGCCGCCTGGCCGAGAATGATCTTGTCCGGCGTCACGCCCTGGGCCGCGGCGAAGCTCGCCGCGCTCATGCTCAAGACAAAGAGAATTGGCCGCATGGTTATCCCTTCAAAGTCCAACGGAAAGAAATTCGGCGGCGCGCACCAGCTCGCCCACGTCGAGCTCGCTCCAGCGCGCGCCCGTCTCGTCCTCGTATTCGCCGCGCAGCCAGCTCTTGCGCCCGGGCGCAGCCTCGCGCGCGCGCAGCTCCTTCGGGTTGCGCAGCCCGAGCGAGCGGTCGACGAGCAGCGCCGCGGCGTTGCGGAAGCGCTCGCCGAGGAGCACGAGCCGCGCCTGCTCGCCCGTGCCGGATACACCCGTGCCGAGGAACTCGGCGAAATCCACCACGCTGTAGAGATTGCCGCGCACGTTCGCCACGCCCCGGAACCAGGGCTGCGTGAGCGGCACGGCGGTGAGCGGCGGCACGGGCATAACCTCGCCCGCCTCGGCGAGGTCGATGAGCAAGTTCTGCTCGCCGACCTGTACTCCAAGCTTCGACGCGCTGCGCGCGCTGTCGGCGAGCCGCAGCCGCTCCGCGAGCTCGCGCTGGTAGTCCCGAAGTGAGATTCTCTGGGCCATCAGCCGAGCGCCGAGATCTTCGCGAGCAGCTCCGGACCCTTCACCGGCTTGACGACGTAGTCGCGCGCGCCCTGCTTCAGGCCCCAGGCCTTGTCGGTGTCCTGGCTCTTGCTGGTGCAGATGATGATCGGGATCTGCTTCGTGGTCTCGTCCTTGGAAAGCGCGCGCGTCGCCTGGAAGCCGTTCTGGCCCGGCATCACCACGTCCATCAGCACGAGGTCCGGGCGCAGCTGCTTCGCCTTGGCGAGCGCCTCGTCGGCGTTCTGCGCGGTCTCGACCTTGAAGCCGTTCTTCGCCAGCAGCTCGCTTAGGAACTGGCGGTCGGTGGCGGAGTCGTCGACGATGAGGATGTTCTTGATCGGCATGGACTACCTTTCTAGGGGGAAGCGTTCGAGGGTTTGAGGTGTTGGGTCACCGCCTCGACCAGCCCTTCCTTGGTGAAGGGCTTGGTGAGGTAGCGGTCGGAGCCGGCCAGGCGGCCGCGCGCGCGGTCGAATACGCCGTCCTTGCTCGACAGCATGATGACCGGCGTGGATTTGAGCTGGGGGTGCTGCTTGATTAGGGCGCAGGTCTGATAGCCATCGAGCCGCGGCATCATGATGTCGACGAAGATCACCTGCGGCTGGTGGTCCGAGATCTTGGCGAGCGCGTCGAAGCCGTCCTCGGCGAGGATCACTTCGTAGCCGGCCTGGCGCAGGAAGAGCTCGGCGCTTCGACGAATGGTGTTGCTGTCGTCGATGACGAGCACCTTGATAGCGCCTGCTGCCGCTACTGCCACCGGGGACTCCCCCTCTTAAGGAACAAATAGCTCGCGCACCTTGTGGGTGCTCGGGAACCCGCGCCGCTTGTTCTCATATTTGCAGGTCACACAACCTGCCTCGGCGCTTTCCCGCGTCCAGAAAACGTTTGTACTCTAGCTGGTTACAGAACGTTTCTCGTGTTAACTATTGCATTGAGCCGCGGGCGGGGCAAACCGGTTTCGCCGCGCTTTTTCGATTGCGCTGCAGCAAATCGGACAACGGGATAGCGCGCGGCGGCGCGCTAGTCGGCGATGTGCTCCGGGCGAATTCCCATACCAATCAAGCGCCCCGGTATGCCCCGCAACAAGGGAAAGCGCGTCGCAAGACGGAAGAAGAGCGGCGGCTCGAGGGGCTGGGCGCTCGCCAGAACCCTGCTGATCACCCGGTCCTGAACCGCGATCTGGAGGCGCTGCGTGACCCGCACCGGCCACTCCCGCCGGCGCTGCACCTTGCGCAGCCGATCGACGGAGAAGTCCTTGTCCCGCAAGATGTTGCCGGCCGCCACGGCGTCCTGGATGGCGAGGTTGATGCCGACGCCCCCGACCGGTGACATCGCATGCGCCGCATCGCCGATGCAGATCAGTCCCGGGCGCCACCACTGCTTCAGCCGGTCGATCTGCACCGTGAGCAGCTTCACCCGCTCCCAGTCGGCGATTTCATGAATTCTGTCTGATGCCCAGGGTAGCAGCCGCGCGAGCGTATCCCGGAAGGCGGCGAGCCCGGCCCGGCGCACCTCGTCGGCCGCGCCCTTCGCGATCACGTAGCCGCACTGCCAGTAATCGCGCCGGTTGATCAGCACGAGCGCGGCGCCCGCATCGAAGCGGCCCATGCTCGACTGGGGGTCGTCCTTCCCCCTCGAGAGCCGAAACCAGAGGACGTCGATCGGCGCACCGAACGTCTCGACCTGGAGCCCGGCCAGCGCGCGGACCGTGGAATGCCGGCCGTCCGCGCCGATCACCAGTTCCGCCTCGATCGCTTCCGCGCCGGCGCGCACGCCGGCGATCTTCCCGTTGGCCTCGAGCAGACCGCTGACCTCCGCCGCCATCCGGAGCTTGAACCGCGGAAAGCGCGTCGCCTCGCGCGCCAGGAAATCGAGGAAATCCCACTGCGGCATCATCGCGATGAACCCGCAGCGCGTCGGTAGCCGGCGGAACTCCGCGACGGTGAGCGTGCGGTCGCCGAACTGCGCGGCGATCTCGGGCACCCGGTCGTGCGGCAGCGCGAGCAGGCGCTCGAGCGCGCCGAGCTCGGCGATCACTTCGAGCGTGGAGGGATGCAGCGTGTCGCCGCGGAAGTCGCGCAGGAAGTCGGCGTGCTTCTCCAGCACCAGCGTCTCGACGCCGGCGCGCGCGAGCAGCAGCCCGACCATCATGCCCGCGGGGCCGCCGCCCGCGACAACTACGCGAGCAGCGATTTGATCCTTTCGGGATTCAGCGGCGCGCGCCGGGCGCGGCGGCCGGTCGCCGAATAAAGCGCGTTCGCCACCGCCGCCGGGACGACCCTGATCGTCGGCTCGCCGGCGCCGGTGGGCGGCAGCTCCGGGCGATCGATAAGGACGATTTCGATGGATTCCGGCGTGTCGGGCATCTCCAGGATCGGGTAGCTCGCCCAGTCCACGCTCGTCACGCTGTCGCGGTCGAAGCGCACCTCCTCGTGCAGCGTGCGCGACAGCCCTTGCACTACGTTGCCCTCGATCGTAAGACGCAGCTGCAGCGGATTGATCACCAGGCCGCAGTCGTGCGCGACCCAGAGCCGGCGCGCCCAGAGGCGGCCGCTCGAGCGCTCGACCTCGACCTGGGCCACGACCGCGACCGCGGTGCCGTTTCTTTCCGCGAAGGCGATGCCACGGTTCTTGAGATTCTTCCAACCCGACTTTTCCGCCACGGCCCTCACCACCGCCTGGTGGCGCGGATTGGTGAGGTGCTTGAGGCGGAACTCGACCGGATCGGCGCCGGCGGCGAGCGCCACCTCGTCGATGAACTGCTCGGAGCCGAAATGGATCTCGGGGCCGACCGGATCGCGCAAGTGCCCGGTGCGTAGCGGGGAGCAGCTCTCGACCAGCGGCGCGATGGTCTCCCAGGCGAGCAGCTTGTTCTCGAAGCCGTACGACTCGGCCGGCACGCCGAAGATCTGCGTGCCTTTGGGCGGGATGCCGGTGAACTGGCCGACCAGGCTGTCGGCCGGATCGGACTCGTTGGTGGCGATGTGCTGGCGCGAGAACCCCTTGGCGATGAATTCGTACGCGATCACGTTGCCCGAGGCGTCGAGCGCCGCTCGCGCGCGATGCACGCAAGCCGGGCCTTTCGGATCCCACGCCGTGCCGTCGGCACGCATGCCTTGCACACGTACGGGCTTGCCGGTGACCTTCGAGAGAAAAGCCGCGTCCAGGGCCGCGTCGCCCGCGTCGTTGCGGCCGTACGAGCCGGGTCCGGTCACCCAGATCGCGCGCACGTTCTGCGTCGGCACGCCAAGCAGCTTCGCCACGCCGTATTGAACGTAGTGCGGCTTCTGGGAGCCGGTCCATACGGTGCAGCGCTCGCCATCGACGTGCGCCACGGCGCAGGCCGGGCCCATGCTGGCGTGGGACTGCATCGGCCACTCGTATTCCGCGGCCAGGATTTTCGCAGCTCGCTCAAAAGCGGAAGACACGTCGCCGCGCTTGACCGGCTCTTCGCGCTTCACCACGGCCGCGGCGCGGATGTGGTCGTAGAGCTTGTCGGATCCCGGGAAGGCGCCGTCGAGCGCGTGCCAATCCACCTTCAGCATCTGCGCGGCGCGCACCGCATCCCATTCGCGCGGCGCGACCACCGCGACGAAGTCCTTCTCGCGTACGACGCGCGCGCCGGGCACAGCCTTGATCGAGGCCTGGTCGACCGAGCGCGCCTTGCACGCGGCGCGCGGCGGCCGGATCACGCGGGCATGCAGCATCTCCTTCACCCGCACGTCGGTGACGAAATCGTCGGTACCGAACACCTTCCAAGCGACATCGCGGCGCGCCAGCGGCTTGCCGACCACCTTGTAGTCCGCCGGCGCCTTCTCTTTCGCCGGCACTTTGATGTCCATCGGGTTACCGGTCAGCTTGTTCCACTCAACCTGATGGTGGAAGTACTTGCCGCCGATGAGCTCGGCGTAAGTCACCTTCCTGGCGGGGCCCGTGATGACGCCGTCCTGGACGCTCAATTGCGAGACCGGGGCGTCCAGGTGCTTTGCCGCCCGCTCGACCAGCACGCGGCGCGCCTCCGCAGCCGCGCGCCGCAAGAGCCGCGCGCCGTTGGAGACGCCGGTGCTGCCGGATGCTCCGCCCTGGTTGCACGAGGTGGCCGTGTCGCCCATCACCACCTCGACCTTGTCGAAACCGACGTCGAGCTCCTCGGCGACGATCTGCGCCACTGCGATGTCGAGCCCCTGCCCCATGTCCATCTTGCCGAAAAAGGCCTGCACCTGGCCGGTGGGAAGCACCGCGATCCAGGAATCGAGTTCCGAAGGAACCAGACCGGGTTTGGCTTGCGCCAACGTCTCCGTCGTGAAACCCGGGCTTGCGAACGAAACGAGCAGCGCACCCGAGGTCTTGAAGAACGCGCGCCTCGAGAGCATGGGGCCTCCTACGCCATCTGCTGCTGTGCGCGCTTGATGGCGCGCATGATCGATACGTGGGTCCCGCAGCGGCACTTGAGGCCGGCGAGCGAGTCGCGCAGCTCCGCCTCGCTCGCGCGCGGATTCCTCTTCAGTACCGCGGCCGCGGTCATGATCCAGCCGTTGACGCAGTACCCGCACTGCGGCACCTGCTCGGCCACGTAGGCCGCCTGCAACGGATGCGGCTTGGCTGGCGTACCCAGGCCCTTGATGGTGGTCACTGTCTTCCCGGCCGCCGCCGACACCGGCATGACGCAGGCGCGCACCGGCTCGCCATCGAGATGCACGGTGCAGGCCCCGCACTGAGCGAGGCCGCAACCGAAATGCGGGTTGTTCAAGCCGAGGTCGTTACGCAGCGCGTAGAGCAAAGGCATCTCGGCCTCGGAATGCACCGAGACGTTCTTGCCGTCAACCCTGAACCTGTACGTAGGCATGACTAGCGCACCGTCTTGACACCCGCCTCCTGCAGGATGCCGCGCATCTGGCCGGTGAACTCATCGTAGAACTTCGTCAGCTCGGCGGCGTTCTGGTAGGCCTCTTCGAACTGGTTTTCCGCGACGTACTTCTTCCACGATTCCGTCTGCGACATCTTCTTGAACACGCCTTCCCAGTAAGCCACGTTCTCGCGCGGGATTCCCGGCGGCGCGACCACGCCGCGCACCTGCGGGACCGGCGTGACGTTGAACCCGGCTTCCTTGAGCGTCGGCACGTTGGGGAACGCCGCCAGCCGCGTGTCGTTGACCTGCGCGAGCACGCGCATGTTGCCGGCGCGGATATGCTCGCCTGCCTCGTTCGGTTCGATCACCATCATGTTGACGTGCCCGCCGAGCAGCGCGGCGATGCGCTCGCCGCCGCCGGGGAACGAGATGAACTGCCAGCGCGCCCCGCTCACCTTCTGCAGCTGCTGGCGCACCACGTTGTCGCGGCTGGTAATCGAGCCGCCCGACTGCTTGAGCTCGCCCGGCTTCTGTTTCGCGGCGTTCACGAAGTCGGCCAGCGTCTTGTAGGGGGCGTCGGCCTTCACCGCGATCACCGCCGGCTCCAGCAGCAGGCGCGCAATCGGCGTCAGGTCCTTCAGCGAGACTTTGGCCTCGTTGCTGGTGAGCGGGTTGGTGAGCCATACCCCAGTGAAGATGCCGATGGTGTGCGTGTCGCCTTTCTTCTCGGCGAGATACGCCGCCGCCACTACGCCGCCGCCGCCGGGCTTGTTCGCGACCTGCGCGCGCACCGGAAGCAGCTTCTCTTTCTCCAGCACCAGCACCATCGCCCGCGCCAGCACGTCGCTGCCGCCGCCGGGGCCGGTGTGCACGACGACCTCCACCGGCTTTGTCGGCGTGAAACCTTGGGACATCGCGGGCAATGCGAACGCGAGCCCCAGAGCAGCCAAAGCAAACTTCTTCATCACATCCTCCTCGTTCTATTTTTCAAGTGCCTGCAACCGCCAGCGATTGAGCTTGCCGAAGACCGGGATCAGCAGGATCAGCAAGGCCAACGATAGCATCACGGCCGAGACCGGCCTAGACACCAGGATCGAAATGCTGCCGTCGGACATCATCAGCGACTGGCGCAGCGCGCGCTCCAGCGCCCCGCCCAGCACCAGGCCGAGGATTAGCGGCGCCGAGGGGTAGTCCAGCTTGCGCATGACATAGCCGAGCAGCCCGAAGCCGGCGAGCAGCCAGACGTCGAACAGGCTGCCCGAGGTGCTGTAGACCCCGACCAGCGAGATGCCGATGATGAGCGGGTAGAGCACGTAGGCGGGCGTACGCAGCACCTGCGCGAAGAGCGGCACCAGCGGCATGTTGAGCACGAGCAGCATCACGTTGCCGATGTACATGCTGGCCACCAGGCCCCAGAACAGCGCTGGCTGCTCGGGGATGAAGAGCGGGCCGGGCTTGAAGCCCCACAGCACGAGCGCGGCGAGCAGCACCGCGGTGGTCGACGAGCCCGGGATGCCGAGCGTCAGCATCGGGATCAGCGCGCCGCCGGTCTCGGCATTGTTCGCAGCTTCGGGGGCGGCGACGCCCTCGACCACGCCCTTGCCGAATTCCTCCGGCCGGCGCGACACTGCCTTCTCCAGCCCGTACGAGATGAACGAGGCGATGGTCGAGCCCGCGCCCGGCAGCACGCCGATGAAGAAGCCAACGAGCGAGCCGTTGGCAAACGCGAAGCGCGAATCCTTCAGGTCCTGCCGGGTGGGCAGCAGGTTACGCAGCCCTTTCGGCACCGGAAGCGCTTTCGCCGCCTCGCGCCCTTCCATGTTGGCGAGCACCTCGCCAACCGCGAACACGCCGATCGCCACCACCACGAAGTCGACGCCCGAGAGCAGCTCCATCTGCCCGAAGGTGAAGCGCGAGGTCTGGCTGAAAAGGTCGGTCCCGATACCGGCGAGCCACAGGCCGACCAGCATGGCGAGCAGCGCCTTCACCATCGAGCGCCCGGCGAGCAGCACCACCATCGCGAGGCCGAGCGCCATCAGCGCGAAGTACTCGGGCGAGCTGAACGCGAGCGCCACGCGCGCGAGCGGCGGCGCGATCAGCATGATGCCGATCACGCCCACCGTGCCGGCGATGAAGGAGGCGATCGCGGCAATGCCGAGCGCGGCGCCAGCGCGTCCCTTGCGCGCCATCTGGTAGCCGTCGAAGCAGGTCGCGACCGAGGCCGATTCGCCCGGTACGTTGAGCAGGATCGAGGTCGTCGAGCCGCCGTACTTCGCACCGTAATAGATCCCGGCGAGCATGATGATCGCGCTCGCCGGATTCATGAGGAACGTGAGCGGCAGCAGCATCGCGATCGTCGCCGGCGGGCCGAGGCCGGGCATCACGCCGACGATCGTGCCGAGCAGCACGCCGACGAAGCACCACAGCAGGTTCATCGGCTGCAGCGCGACCGCGAATCCGTGCAGCAGCCCGGAGGCGATATCCATCTAAGGCAGCTTCACGCCAAGCGCGAGCGGAAACACCAGGTAGAACGCCGCGGCGGCGGCGACCGCGACCAGCGCGGCGATCCAGACCGGGCGCCGGTACATCACCGCGGCGATGAAGAAAGTCAGCGCGCCGAAGCACAACAGGAAACCGGCCACCTTGAGCAGCGCGACCGCAACCGCGAGCGCGGCCCAGGTCGCGAACGCGCGCGCGCTGCCGGTCCAGTCGATGCGCACTCCGGGCGTGCGGACGCTCGAGATCATGAGCGCGAGCGACAGTCCCGCCATGGCAATCCCATACCAGAGGGGGAAGAACCCCGGGCCGGGACCATCCGCGCCGAGATACTCCCAGCGCGACGCGGTGACGACGATGTAGGCGCCCAGGCCGCCGAGCGCGAGCCCCGACCAGAAGTCCGCGCCGAGCGACTTCATCGCTTCGTCTTCTTCGCCTTCTTTTTGGAAATCGCCTTCTTCGGCTTTTGGTAGCGGCCCCTGGGCACCAGCTCGCACACCGTGCCGCCCGGCGCGCGGAACTTGACCGGAATGACACCGGGATCGCTGATGATCTCGCAGCCGTAGGACTGCACCTGCTTCGTCGCGGCGGGCACGTTGTCGACCTCGACCGCGAAATGGTGGATGCAAGGCCCCTCGCCCGCCGCCTTCGATTCCGCCGATTCGGTGCCGGCGTCGTACTTGATGAGCGCGACGTCGAGCGTCCCATCGCTCAGATGGCGCGACGTGTGGTCGCGCACTTTCGCGGTGTTCATTTCCTTGAAGCCGAATACCTTCTTGTAGAACTCGGTGGTGCGCTCGAGGTCCTCGACCTTGAGCGCGAGGTGGACGATGCGGTTCATGCATTCTCCTGTAGCAGGGGCCTCAGTTTGCGCACATCCTTCAGCTTTTCCAGCCGCCAGACGGCGTCGCAGAGCTTGCGGGCGCGCGCCTTTCCGGCTACCGGCGCGAGCAGATCGTAACTCTTGGCATCGACCTCGTCTCGCGTCATCGGGTTTTCCGCGGTGCCGCGCACGGCGACCGTGTGATGGCGCAGGCTGCGCCCGTCGCTCAGGGTGAGCTCGACGATGCCCTGCCGGGCGGGCATTGTCTTGGTGAGCGCGTCGTCGCCTTGAAGATCGATTCTTTTTCGGAATTCCAGGACCTTTCGATCCCGGAAGCGCTTTTCATCGTGCGCGGACTTGAAGGTCACGGTGCTGTCGAACAGCATCACCGCGCACATGTGCTGCATGCAGATGTCGGGCATCGGCCGGTTGTCGGTGGTGTTCTTGTCGCGATGCGCCACGCGGATGGTGAGCTTCTCGACCTGGTCCGCCTTGACGCCATGCACCTTGATGAGGATCGCGAGCGAGTCGAGCGGCGCCTGGATCGGCGAGCCGACCGACCAGCGCTTGATGTTGGTGCGCAGGATCTCGTAGTCCTCGCCCAGGCCGCGCGCCAGCTCCTCGGGATTCGCCGGGCGTCCGTGCGCGACGAGGAAGTTGCGCTCGCCCGAGAACACGTCGTCCACCCCGGTAAAGCCCTGCGCCACCATGGTCGCCGCGGTGACGCCGTTGCGCGCCGGCATGCCGCCGAAGTCGAACGCTTTCTCGATGTGCTCCTCGTCGCGCATCCAGCAGGAGATGCCGGAAGCTTGCTGGGCAGCGTAGGAAAGCAGATAGCGCGCTTGCCGGTCATTCACGTTCACCAGGGAACCCGCTGCCGCCGCCGCGCCGAAGGTCGGCCCATAGCTGTGGGTGGAAAGGCCGTCCTCGCGAAACTTGAAGGCGTTGAGCGACATCGTAAGCCGTGTTGCCACGTCGTAGCCAAGGGCAACCGCGCGCAGCAATGCTTCTCCGCTCCGGCCTTCCCTCTCGGCGACGGCAAGCGCGGCCGGGACGATCCCGCAGCCGGGATGCATGACCGAGGGCGCGTGCGAATCGTCGGTCTCGTCGGCGTGCGCGCACATGCCGTTCGCAAGCGCCGCGTGGGCGGCGCTGGTGACGATGCGGCTGCCAACGACACACGCCTCTTTCGTCCCGCCGAGCGTCTTCACGTAGGCGATGCCCTTCCTGCCGGGCAGCAGCCGCGACCCCGAGACCATCGCCGCGATGGTGTCGAGGACATGGTGCTTGGTTCTTTCGAGTACCGCCGGCGGCAGCTTCCTCTTACCCGCCTGGGCAATGTATGTGCTCAAGCGCTGCATGACCGGGGAGATGCTCACGGCAGATACCCGCCCCCGTTTACATGGATCGCCTGCCCGGTGATGTAGCGCGCGTCCGGCCCGCAAAGCATGCGCACCATCGCCGCGATCTCCTCGGGCGCCCCACGACGCCCGATCGGCGGGGGCGCGCGCCGGTGCGCGGGCCGGTCGGGCACGCCGGGCAGGCCGCGCTGGCTGTCGATCGTGCCCGGCACCACGCAGTTCACCGTGATCTGGTGCGGCGCGAGATCGAGCGCAAGCGCCTTCGTCATTCCGGCGAGGCCCGCTTTCGCAGTAATCACGTGCGCGCGCTCGGAGGCACCCTTGTGCCCCGTCTGCCCGCCGATATTAATGATCGTCCCGCCGCCGGCCTTGGTCATGTGCGGCAGCGCCGCCTGGACGCACAGAAACGCGCCGTCGAGCACGATCGCAAGCACCTGGCGCCATTCCTCGTACTTCATCTTGTCGAAAGCGGTTTCATAGCGGACCGCCGCGTTGTTCACGAGAAAGTCGAGCCGGCCGAAGCGCTTGACCGTCGCCTCGACCAGCGCCTTGACCTCGTCCGGCTTCGTAATGTCCGCGATATGCAAGGCGGCATTGCCCCCGATCATTTCCACCGTCTTTTCGGCGTCGGCGCGAGAAGTGCGCGCATTCACCATCACCGACGCGCCGCCGGCAGCGAGCGATTGCGCTATGGCGCGCCCGATATTTCGTGCGCCCCCGGTGACGAGAGCGACCTTGCCGGCGAGCTCGTCGCCCCGGCGCATTCCAGCAGTGGTTGTCATGGATCGATTCTAGCGGCTCACCGAAGGCAGCCAGGTGGCGAGCGGCGGGTACGCGATGATCAGCGCGATGAGCAGCATCACGCAGCCGATGAACGGCATGCCGGCGAGGTAGATGTCGCGCATCGTGGTACCTGGCGGCGCCACGCCCTTCATTACGAAAAGGAGTAGGCCGAAGGGCGGCGTGGTGTAGCCGATCTCGAGCGCGAGCAGCATGATCAGCCCGAACCAGGTGAGGTCGAAGCCGAGGGTCTTGGCGAGCGGGAAGAAGATCGGCGCGGTCAGCAGCATCTTGGAAAGCGGGTCCATGAAGCTGCCCAGGACCACGATCACCCCGATCATGACGAGCAGCATGCCGAGCGGCGTGAGCTTGAAGCCGATCGCCCAGTTCATCAGGCCGCTCGAGGCGCCCGTGAAAGCGAGCACCTGCGCGAAGGTTGCCGAGCCGAGGATCACCAGGAACGCCATCACCGTCACGCGCAGCGTGCCGTCGAGCGAGCGGATCAACGCCTTCAGCGACAGCTCCCCGTAGCAAGCGGCGAGCACGATCACGGACACGGCGCCGAGCGCGGCGGCCTCGGTCGGCGTCGACCAGCCGGTGATCATGACCAATACCGAGAACACAATGATCACGATCATCGGCACGACGTCGACGAGGAAGAGACGCAGTTTCTCGCGGCGGCTGACCTGCGGCGCCGCGTGCATCGGCGCGGCGGAGGGATCGAGCACCGTCCAGCCCCAGATGAGGACCCCGTACATGGCGGCGAGGAGCAGGCCCGGGATCACCCCGGCGATGAGCAGCGCGCCGACGTCGGTCGTGCCGAGCGTCGCAAGCAGCACGGTGAGCGCGGACGGCGGAATGATCACCGCGAGCCCGCCCACGCCCATGATCGGGCCGAGCGAGAGGTACTTGCTGTAGCCGCGCTTCATCATCTCGGGAACCATCAGCCGACCGAGGAGCGCACACGCGCCCATCGAGGACCCCGCGGGCCCGGCATACGCGGTGCCGCCGATCAGCGTCACGTAGGCGAGCCGGCCGCGAATGTTGCCGAGCAGCTTGTCGGCGGCGTTGAAGCATCGGGTCGCGAGGCCGGTGTGATAGAACAGCTCGCCCATGAAGAGGAACATGGGAATCGGCACGAGCGCGAAGTTGGTCATCGCGCCGAAGCCGTTGTTGACGATCTGCTGGATGCCCGGCCCGCCGCCCATGAAGAGCACGGCGGCGATCACGTTGGTGATGAAGAACCCGACCGCCACCGGGATGCCGAGCATCATCAGCCCGAGCGCCGATCCGAACAGGATCAGCGCCACCCAGTACCAGGACATGCGCGCCTAGGTGTTCTGGCTGAGCTCGCTCATTGGCGTGAGGAAGTCTTCGCCGCGCCACAGGAAGCGCGCGAACTCCACCGCCATCAGCAGAAACGCGAGCGGGATCCAGCCGACGATCATCCAGCGCGGCGCGTCGAACGAGCGCACGTCGCGCTCCGCCTGGCGAAAGTCGGTGAGCGTCACCTGCAGCCCGTACCACGCGACCACCAGGCAGACCGCGATGCAGGCAAGGCCGATCGCGTTCAAGAGACGCCGGCGGTTGCGCGGCGCGAGATGCATGAGCAGGATCTCGACGTAAATATGACCCTTCTCGCGCACCAGCCACGGCGCCCCCAGGCACGGCACGACGAGGAGCGCGTATTCCGTGAAGCTGAAGAAGTGCGCCGAGCTCTGGTAGCCTAGGTTGCGCAGGATCACGTCGAGCGTGATCACGACCATCATGGCGAAGATCAGCAAGCCGGCGAGCCACGCCATGCCGTACAGCAGCGCGGTGTAGCCGCGGGAAATCACCGAAATTACTTTGGCAGGGGTCCCGGCGTGAAGAGCTGGACGACCTTCTCGAAGTTCTCCAATCCGCCCGACTTCTCCATGCGCTCTTTCATGCGCGCGAGACTTGCCGAGCGCGCGCCTTCGACGAAGCGCTTCGAGGCCTCGGGCGACTGGGATACGGTCTTCAGGCCGCGCTTCTTGAGCTCGACTTCCTCTTCCTTCCAGAGCTTCTGCAATGCCTGCAGGCTCTCGGTCTCGTGGCGGATCGCGACCTGCTGCAGGATGTCGCGCGACTTGGCCGAGAGTGCGTTCCATTTCTTCATATTGACCAGGATGTGGAGGTCGGTCGAGAAGAAGTCCGGGAGGACGCTGTACTTGAGGTAGCGGTCCCAGTTCAGGTCCATCAGGCCGATCTGCGTCCAGGCGCTCATCTCGACCGTGCCGCGTTCGAGCGCGGTGAACAGGTCGGGCGAATTGACGTTGATCACCTGCGCGTTGAGGTAGTTGGTGAGGAAAGCGTTGTAGATCGGATGGCCGCGCACCTTGAAGCCCTTGATGTCGATGTGCCCGCTCGAATCGAGCTTCGGTTCCTTGGTCGACCACAGGCGGAAGCGGATGCCGCTGTCGACCCAACCCAGGTTGTAGATGCCGATGCGCTTCTGGTGGATCTGGTTGAGCAGCTCCATGCCGCCGTTCTTGCGCGCGGTTGGGCCGTCGATCGTCGAGGCCGACACCGCGTCGCATTCGGGCACCTGCGCGGCGTAAAACGCGCACGGCGTATACACCATGTCGACCACGCCGTCGCGCGCCGCGCGTGGCTGCTCCATCATCGGGATCGCCTCGGGACCGCCGCGCACCTGGATCGTGAACACGCCCTTGCCGGCCTCGTTCGCCTTCTTCACGTACTCGAGGAAGCTGCGCGAATAGATCTGCGACGCCGGAAATACATGCGTCGCGGTAATGGTGTCCTGCGCCACGGCGGGAACCGCCACTACCAGTGCCGCGCCGAGCGAAAGCAGCCTTTTCATCGACCCCCTCCGTTGTCGTATTGCCGCGGGGCATCTTACCATCCTGTCCAGTGACGACGGTCTTCTCCGCCTTCGAGCGTACCGCCGCGGTGCATGGAGCAAAGCCGTTCCTCGAGATGCCCGCGTGGAAGCTGAAGCTCACCTACGCCGAGGCCCGGGAACAGTGCGCCCGCGTGGCCCAGCGGTATCAGAGCCGGGGCTACCGCGCCGGTCACCGCGTTGCGCTACAGCTCGACACCCGCCCCGAATTCCTGCTGCACTTCCTCGCGCTCAACTCGCTCGGCGTCTCGGTCCTCCCGCTCAATCCCGACTACCGTGCCGCGGAACGGGACTACGTGCTCGGGCACAGCGAGGCTTGCGCCGTGATCACCGCTCAGGCGCTGGAGGATCCTCCGGCGCCGGGCAAGCCGGTCGACGCGGACGAATGCGCGCTGCTCTACACGTCGGGCACTACGGGCAAACCGAAAGGCTGCCTGCTGAGCGATTTCTACTTCCTCAACGTCGGCCAACGCTATCTTGACGAAGGCGGCCTGTGCGCCGTGCGCCCGGGCGAGGAACGCCTCATCACGCCCCTGCCCCTCTTTCATATGAATGCGCTCGCGGTCTCGACCACCGCGATGATCCTTTCCGCCGGCTGCTTGATCCAGCTCGACCGCTTTCATCCTCGCAGCTGGTGGCGCGATGTCGCCGAGTCCCGCGCCACCATCGTGCATTACCTGGGAGTGATGCCGGCCATCCTGAATAGCCAGCCCGAGGAAGGTCACGAGAAGAACCACGATGTGCGCTTCGGTTACGGGGCCAATGCCAATCCCAAGGACCACGCCGCGTTCGAGGCGCGTTTCGGCTTTCCGCTGATCGAAGCCTGGGCGATGACCGAGACCGGCGGCGGCGCGCTGATCGCCGCGAGCCGCGAGCCGCGCCAGGTGGGCACCCGCTGCGTCGGCTTTCCCAGGCAAGATCTGGAGGTGAAGATCGAGGAAAACGGCGAGCTGCTCGTGCGCCAGGCCGGAGCGGATCCGCGCCGGGGGTTCTTCAGCGGCTACTTGAAGGACGAGGAAGCCACCGCGCAGGCCTGGCGCGACGGCTGGTTCCATACCGGCGACGCGGTGCGGCGCGGCCCGGACGGCAGCCTGCACTTCGTCGATCGCCTGAAGAACATCATCCGCCGCGCCGGGGAAAACATCGCCGCGCTCGAGGTCGAGGCCGCGCTCGCCGGCCATCCGGCAATCGGGCAGGTCGCCGTCATCGCGGTGCCGGACGCGCTGCGCGACGAAGAGGTCATGGCCTGCGTCGTGTTGACCAGCCAACAGCTTCGGGGGCGCGAAACGGCCATTTCGATCCAGGACTGGTGCCTGGAGCGCCTCGCCTACTTCAAGGCGCCGGGACACGTCGCGTTCCTCGACGTCCTGCCGACCACCGCCACCAACAAGGTGCAGAAGGCGAAGCTGGCGGACTTCGCCTTCGATGCCGCCGATTCCTTCGACCTGCGTGAAAGAAAAAAGAGAACCGCCGCGAAAAGCGTATGACGGCGTAGTGCTCGCGGTACCGGTCACGGTGCCGTACGTGCGCTACTCCATCCGCGCGGCGCATTGGTGGCTGGCACGCGCCTTCTCAGAACTGCTGAAACAATCGGGGTTGCAAAAAGGCCACGTCGACGGCCTCACGGTGTCCAGTTTCACGCTCGCCCCCGACACGGCGATCGGGCTTACCCAGCACCTGGGCCTTTCGCCGCGCTGGCTCGACCACGTGCCGCTCGGTGGCGCGAGCGCGGTGGTGGCGCTGAGGCGCGCCGCGCGCGCGGTGCAGGCCGGCGACGCCGAGGTCGTCGCCTGCATCGGCGGCGACACCAACCACGTCGATTCCTTCCGCCTGACGCTCGCGAATTTCAGCCAGTTCGCGCGCGACGCGGTCTATCCGTATGGCGCCGGCGGCCCCAACGCGAGCTTCGCTTTCCTCACCGCGCACTACATGCGCCAGCACGGCGCGAAGCGCGAGGACTTCGGCAAGCTGTGCGTGGCCCAGCGCGCGAACGCCCTGAAGTTTCCGCATGCTCTCTTCAAGAAGCCGTTGAGCCTGGAGGAGTACCTCGCCGCGCGCCCGATTGCCGAGCCGCTGCATCTCTTCGACTGCGTCATGCCCTGCGCGGGTGCGGATGCTTTTCTCGTATTGAGCGAAAAGCGGGCCAAATCGCTGAAACTCCCTTACACACACCTCCGGGGAACGATCGAACGCCACAACGCCTTCGCTTCAGACTCGGTCCAGATGCGCGCGGGCTGGGCGCTCGACCGGGACGACTTGTACGGCCAGGCGGGGGTCGAGCCGAAGGACCTGGATTTCGTGCAAACGTATGACGATTACCCGGTCATCTCGCTCATGCAGCTCGAAGACCTCGGCTTCTGCGCCAAGGGGGAAGGCCCCGGCTTCGTGCGCAAGCACAGCTTTACCTGGGACGGCAGTTTCCCGCTGAATACTTCAGGCGGGCAGCTGTCCGTGGGCCAGGCCGGCGCCGCCGGCGGCTTCCTCGCAATGGTCGAAGCGATTCGCCAGCTGACCGGCGAGGCCAAGGGGCGGCAGGTAAAGGACGCGAAATTGGGACTCGTCAGTGGCTTCGGGATGATTAACTACGACCGTGGCCTCGGCTCCGGAGCGGCGATCCTTGCTGCGGCAAAAGCGTAAGAACCCGGTTCTTCGCACGCGCCTGCCGACGCTGCCGCCGGCGGCGCGGAGCCGCGTCGCGCTCGGCCTCACTGCCGCCGCGGCGCTCGGACGCTTCGAGCTGCAGCAGTGCCGCGAGTGCGCGACCGTGCAATACCCGCCGCGCGAAGCCTGCCAGAAGTGCCTGTCGACGCTGCTCGACTGGAAAACGCAGTCCGGCGCGGGAGAGCTGCTGGCCCAAACGGTCCTGCATCACAGCAACGATCTCTTCTTTCGCGAACGCCTGCCGTGGCGGCTGGGCCTCGTGAAGCTCGATTGCGGGCCGACGGTCGTGGCGCATCTCCACGAAGCCGTTTCACGAAAAGTGCGCGTGAAGGCAATGCTGGATCGCGCAGGGCAAGCCGTGATCGCGGCGCTGCCGGACAAGGAGACGCACGATATGGCCGACGATCGGCAACTACGCGAGTTCACTTGTGATCCGAAGCACCGCAAGGTGCTGGTCACCGACGGCAAGACCACGCTCGGTCAGGCGCTGGTACGGGCGCTTGCCGATTCGCAGGCCGAGCTGATCTGGGTCGGCCACGCCGAGCCCTGGAAAAAGTTCGCCGGCTTCGACGAGCTGCAGAAGATCCCGCAGGTGACGCTCGTCCCGCTCGACGTCACCGACTCGAAGAACGTGCGCGAGGTCGCCGCCGAGATCGCCGGCAAGGTGGACATCGTGGTGAATAACGCCGAGTACCACCGCGGCTTCGGCATTTCGGGCCGCCAGGGCGTGGAAACCGCGCGCGCGGAGATGGACGTCAATTACTTCGGCCTGTTGCGCCTGGCGCAGGAATTCGGTCCGGCGATGCGCTCGCGCGGCGCCGACGGCAACGCCAGCGCCGTGGCCTGGGTCAACCTGCTCTCCATCTACGCGCTCGCCAACTTCCCGCCCCACGGAACCTTCTCCGCTTCGAAGGCAGCCGCGCATTCGCTCGCCCAATGCTTGCGCGCGGAGATGCGGCCGGCAGGCGTCCGCGTGGTAAACGTCTTTCCCGGGCCGATCGACGATGAGTGGAACCAGCTGCTCCCCCCGCCCAAGGTCACCGCGGCTGCGCTCGCGAAGGCCATCGTCGGCGCGCTGCGCGACGGCATTGAGGATGTCTATCCCGGCGATGTGGCGCAGGAGTGGCTCGCCCGCTGGCGCGATAATCCGAAAGCGTTGGAACGAGAGCTATCAGCATGAACGTCCTGGCAGAGCTGGCTGCGCGCCTGGCAGAGGGAGAAATCCGTGTCATCGACCTCACCCAGACGCTGGCACCGGAATTTCCGAGCATCTCGTTACCGCCCGAGATGGGCCAGGCATGGCCGTTCCGCATCGAGGAAGTCTCGCGCTACGACGAGCGCGGCCCGGCCTGGTACTGGAACAACTTCTCCTGCGGCGAGCACACCGGCACGCACTTCGACGCGCCGGTGCACTGGATCTCCGGCAAGGACCTGCCGAACAACGCCACCGACAGCATTCCGCCCGAGCGCTTCATCGGACCGGCATTCGTGCTCGACTGCTCGCAGGAGGCGGCAAAGGATCCGGATTTCCTGCTCACGAGGAAACACATCGAAGACTTCGAGAAAACCCATGGTCGTATCGCTCCGCGCTCCTGGGTGCTGATGCGCACCGACTGGTCGAAGCGCCATGACCCGGTCGAGTACCAGAATTACGACGAAGAGGGCCAGCACACGCCCGGGCCGGATGTCGACGCGGTAAAGTTTCTCGTTGCCGAGCGCGATGTGCTCGGCTTCGGCACCGAATCGATCGGCACCGACGCGGGACAGGCGTACCACCTGCGCCCGCCCTACCCTTGCCACTACTATATGCACGGTGCAGGGCGCTACGGGCTGCAGTGCCTCACCAACCTCGACCAGCTTCCGCCGACCGGCGCCGTCGTTATCGCCGCACCATTGAAGATCCGCAACGGCAGCGGTTCCCCTCTACGAGTTCTGGCGCTCATCGATGGCTGAAAAATACAAGATCTGGTTCCAGGGCGCGACCGACCGCGTGCACATGGCGCCCTACATCAGCAAGGTCGAGGCGCACCTGCGCACGATCCTCGACCCCGAGTTCTCGGCGACCTTCCACACCACCACGCCGCCCGCGACCACCACGCATGCCATCACCGAGTTCCGCATCGCACGCAACCTGATCCGCAACGCGGTGGAGGCCGAGCGCCAGGGTTACGCCGCGATGGCGATCACGCATTTCCAGGACGCGGGACTGATGGAGGTGAAGTCGGTGGTCGACATCCCGGTGCTGGGCCTCGGCGAAACCACCTTGTTCCATGCCTGCACGCTCGGGCGCAAGCTCGGGCTCGTGACCATCAACCCGGTATTCATCCCCTGGCACGAGGAGCAGGTGATCCGCTACGGCCTGCAGCAGCGGGTGGTTGGCGTACGCGCGGTCAACGCGAGCGTCAAAGACTTCATCGACGCCTTTGCCAACAAGGAATCATTTGAAAAGCTCCTACCCCTGTGGGAGCGAGAGTGCAGGATCCTGCTCGACGCCGGCGCGGACGTGATCGTCCCGGCCGGCGGCTTGCCGATGATGCTGTACGGCGGAAAACTGTTCGAGGGCGCGCCGGTCGTCAACGGCGTCACGCTGATCGCCAAGAGCGCCGAGATGGCGATCAAGCTGCGCAGGCTCGGCGTGGGACAGGTGAGCCGGCGCTCGAATTTCGTCAAGCCGCCGGACAAGGCCCTGAAGGAATTTCTCGAGCAAGGATGAAGAAAGGGGAAATGCAGGCGACGCTGGCGCAGAAGCTGGTGGCCCGCGCGGCCGGGAAAAGCTCGGTTACGCCGGGCGAGATCGTCACCTGCAAGGTGGATCTCGCGATGATGCACGACTCGGGCGGGCCGCGGCGCGTGAAGCCGATGCTCGAGCGGCTCGGCGCCAAGGTCTGGGATCCATCGAAAGTCGTGGTGATCACCGACCACTACGTGCCCACCTACGACGACGAGAGCCGCAAGATCATCCGCATCGCGCGCGACTGGGTGCGCGAGGCCGGCATCGAAAACTTCTACGACGAGCAGGGTATCTGCCACGTCGTGCTGCCCGAGCGCGGCCACCTGCGCCCTGGCATGTTCGCGGTCGGCGGCGACAGCCACTCGCCCACCGGCGGCGCCTTCGCCGCCTACATGTTCGGCGTTGGCGCGACCGAGATGCTCGGCGTGCTGGTAACGGGCGAGATCTGGCTCAAGGTGCCGCACACCATCGCGATGGATTTCGCCGGCCGCCTGCAGGACGGCGTTTCCGCCAAGGACATCATGCTGTTCCTGATCGGCAAGTTCGGCCTGGACGGCGGGCAGTACCAGGCCGTCGAGTACCGTGGCCCGGCGATCCACGCGCTGCCGATGCAAGAGCGCATGACCCTCTGCAACATGACCGCGGAGCTCGGCGGGCAAACAGGGTTGATTTCGTCGGACGAAACAACCGCGGAGTTTCTGAAAATCAAAGTAGAACCCTGGGACAGCGACCCGGATGCCCCGCTCATGGCGCACCATCGCTTCGACGCTTCGACGCTCGCCCCGCAGGTCGCCGCGCCGCATTCGCCCGCGAACAGCAAAGCCGCGGGCGAGTTCGGGAGCGTCAAGCCGACGCTCGCCTACATCGGCGCCTGCACCGGCGCCAAGCTCGATGACTTACGGATGGCCGCCCGGGTACTGCGCAATCGTAAATCCGCCATGAAACTGCTGGTGGCCCCCGCCAGCGCGCGCGACCTGAGGACCGCGGAGGACGAAGGCACCTGTAAGGTCCTGCGGGATGCGGGCGCCGAGTTTCTCGGCCTGGGTTGCGGCATTTGCGCCGGCTACGGCGGTAACGTGCTCGGCGAAAACGTCGTGGCGATTTCCACCACCGCGCGCAACTTCAAGGGCCGCATGGGCGCGGCTTCTTCGCAGGTGTATCTCGCCTCGCCTTACACGGTTGCCGCGACCGCGGCGGCCGGGCACATCTGCGACCCCCGGGAGATGCTCCAGTGAGGGCGTGGGTGTTCGGCGACGATATCGACACCGATGCGCTCGCGCCCGGCCGCTACATGAAGCACGGCATCGAGGAGATCGCCCGGCACTGCCTCGAGTCGCTCGCGCCCAAGTTCGCGAAGGAAGTCCGCTTCGGCGACGTGCTGGTCGCCGGCCGCAACTTCGGCGCCGGCTCATCGCGCGAGCAGGCGCCCGCCGCGCTCAAGTACCTCGGCATCGCCGCGCTCGTGGCGGAGTCGTTTGCCGGCCTCTTCTACCGCAACGCGCTCAACCTCGGCCTGCCGGCGCTCGTCTGCGCCGACGCAAGGCAGATCCGCGACGGCGACGAGCTGAAGATTGATTACGAAAGCGCTCGAATCCTGAACCTCAGCGCGCGCGTGGGCCTCGCCTTCGAGCCGATCCCGCCGCACCTCTGGCAGATGGTGCTCGACGGCGGCCTGCTGCCGCACCTGGAGAAACGCCTGAAATGCCGTACGACCTCCTGATCAAGAACGCGCGCGTGGTGCGACCGGACGCGAGCTCGGTCGAAGATGCCGACATCGCAATCACCGGAGAGAAGTTTTCCAGGATCGGAAAGAACCTTCCAGCGGGTGATGCAAAAGCCGTCTATGACGGCAAAGGCTTGCTCGCCTTCCCGGGCGTGGTCGACTCGCACATGCACACCGGCATCTACTCGCCGCTGGAGGAAGACGCGGTGAGCGAGAGCCGCGCCGCGGCGCAGGGCGGAGTGACCTCGAGCCTGAACTACTGGCGCACCGGCCAGTACTACCTGAACAAGGGCGGACCCTATGGAGACATCTTTCCCGAGGTGCTGAAGATCTCGACCGGCCGCTTCCACGTCGACTACGGCTACCACCTCGCGCCGATGGACGCGCGGCACATCCAGGAGATCCCCCAGCTCGTGCACGATCACGGCGTCTCCTCGTTCAAGATCTACATGTTCTACGGCTCGCACGGGCTGCACGGGCGCTCGGACGACCAGCGCGGCTTCCTGATGATCGGCCCGGGCGAGCGCTACGACTACGCGCACTTCGAGTTTGTGATGCGCGGCATCCAGGCGGCGCGCGAGCGCTTTCCGGAGCGGGCGGCGCAGATCAGCCTGTCGATGCATTGCGAGACCGCCGAAATCATGACGGCGTACTCGAAGATCGTCGAAGCGGACAAGAAGCTCGATGGCCTCGCGGCGTACCACGCCTCGCGCCCGCCGCACTCCGAGGGCCTCGCGATCTTCATCGCGTCCTACCTGGCGAGCGAGACCGCGCTGCCGACCATCAACCTGCTTCACCTCTCGTCCAGAAAGGCGCTACAGGCCGCGCTGCAGATGGCGCAGGTTTTCCCGCACATCGACTTCCGGCGCGAGGTCACGATCGGTCACCTGATGCTCGATACCAGCTCGCGCGCCGGCGTGCTCGCGAAGGTGAATCCGCCGATCCGGCCGCGCGAGGACGTGGAGTTCCTGTGGCAGCAACTGCTCGAAGGCAAGATCGACTGGGTGGTCAGCGACCACGCCTGCTGCCGCCATGAAACCAAGGCCGCTAAGCAAGCACTGGGCAACATCTGGCTCGCCAAAGCCGGCTTCGGCGGCACCGAGTATCTGCTCCCCTCGTTGGTGTCCGAAGGCATGAAGCGCAAGCTCAGCCTGAACCGGATAGCGGCCCTTACCAGCGGCAATCCCGCGAAGCGCTTCGGCCTCAATTCGAAGGGCGACATCGCCCCCGGACTCGACGCCGACCTTGCGTTGGTCGATCCGCGCGAGACCTGGACCATCCGCGCCAAGGATTCAGAATCGACCCAAGGCTATACGCCGTTCGAGGGAATCGAGCTCTCAGCAAGGGTGAAGGCCACTTTTCTGCGCGGCAGCCTGATCTGCGAGAACGGCAAGGTGGCTGGGACGCCGAAGGGCCGTTACCTGCGTCGCCCTACCGCATGAACCTCGAACTGCAAGGCAAATCGGTCCTGGTCACCGGCGGCTCCAAGGGAATTGGTCTCGCCTGCGCCCGGGCGTTCGCCGCCGAAGGCTGCCGCGTCAACATCGCTTCACGCAACAAGGAAATGCTGAAAACGGCCGCGAAGGCAATCGGTGGCGAAACCCGCATGCACGTTGCCGACCTTCGCGACGCAAGCGCGCTGCGCGTGCTCGCCGAGGCGTGCGCCGATGTGGACATCCTGGTTAACAACGCCGGCGACATCCCCGGCGGGACCCTCGAGGCGATCGACGAGGCGAAATGGCGCCACGCCTGGGAGTTGAAAGTCTTCGGCTACGTCAACCTGACGCGCGAGCTGTTCGCGCGCATGAAGGCGCGCAGGAGCGGCGTGATCGTGAACGTCATCGGCATGGCCGGCGAGAACCCTTCGTTCGAGTATGTCTGCGGCAGCATGGCGAACGCCGGGCTCGGCGCCTTCACCAAGGCCATGGGCAAGGGCGCGACCGCCTTCGGCGTGCGCGTGCTGGGCGTGCACCCGCCGGCCACGCGCACCGACCGCATCGTCCCGCTCATGAAGGCCGCGGCGAAGGAGAAGCTCGGCGACGAGAGCCGCTGGGAAGAGCTGATCGGCACCGGCACCTTCGGCCAGATGATCGAGCCGGAGCAAGTCGCGGACATGGTCGCTTTCCTCGCCTCGGCCCGCGCCGGCAAGCTCTCGGGCGTGATGGTCAACCTCGGCTCCTGACATGAACGTGCGCGACGGCTTCGTCGGCACCATCGGCAACACGCCCCTGATCCGCCTGCGCGGGCCGTCGGAGGCGACCGGCTGCAACGTGCTCGGCAAGGCCGAATTCCTGAATCCCGGCGGCTCGGTGAAGGACCGCGCGGCGCTCTACATGATCCTCGACGCCGAAAAGCGCGGTGCGCTCAAGCCCGGCGGCGTGATCGTCGAGGGCACCGCGGGCAACACCGGCATCGGCCTTGCCCTCGTCGGCAACGCGCGTGGCTACCGCACCGTGATCGTGATCCCGGACACGCAGAGCCAGGAGAAGAAGGACATGCTGCGGCTGTGCGGCGCCGAGCTGCACGAGGTGCCCGCCGTGCCCTACAAGGACCCCAACAACTACGTGCACGTTTCCGAGCGCGTGGCGAAGGAGCTCGGCGGTTTCTGGGCGAACCAGTGGGACAACCCCGCCAACCGCGACGGGCACTACCGCAGCACCGGGCCGGAAATCTGGGAGCAGACCGACGGCCGCGTCGACGGCTTCACCTGCGCCATCGGCACCGGCGGCACGCTCGCGGGCGTCGGTGCTTTTCTGAAAGAAAAGGACAAGCGAATTCGGATCGTTGCGGCCGACCCGCTCGGCGCGGCGATGTACTCCTGGTTCAAGCGCAAGGAGCTCAAGTCCGACGGCGGCTCCGTGACCGAAGGCATCGGCCTCGGGCGCGTCACCAAGAACGTCGAAGGCGCGCAGGTGGACGATGCTTACCAGATCGGCGATGCCGAAGCGCTTCCCTTGATATTTGACCTGCTGAGGAACGAAGGGCTGTGCCTCGGTGGCTCGAGCGCGATCAATATCGCCGGCGC